>NZ_JBFRFE010000058.1:0-11393 GCF_052114665.1 Stenotrophomonas sp. 2YAF22
CGGTGAACGTGGCCGGTGACATCCGTATTGTCGGTGGCCAGCTGCAGGCGGGCAATCTGCTGGACGTGCTGGGGCGGCCGACAGCGCTGCTGCGCGATGGCCGCGCCAGCGTCGCCATCGCCGACGGTACCCGCATCGATCTTGCCGGTGGCTGGAGCAATGCGTCGTTCGGTGCCGGGCAGGACAGTGGCCGTGCATGGATCGACGGTGGCAGCCTGCGCCTGCAGAGCAGCCATGACGTCACTGTGGGCAGCCGGGTGGCCGTCGATGTCGACGCCGGTGCTGCGCTGGACATGCAGGGCAAGGGCCGCATCGGCAAGGGCGGAGGCGTGAGCCTGCAGGCCAACACCGCCGAGGTGGCTACCGACGGCAGTGGTCGCGTGCGATTGGGTGAAGGCAGCTATTTCAGCGGCCGTGGCGAGGGCGGCGGCACGTTCGCGTTGGGTACCGGAGGCAAGGCGGTCGTCGGCGCAGCGGAGCAGGACGTGACGGTGGTGCAGCTTGACACCGCGTTGTTCGGCAGTGGTTTCGCGCAGTACGACATCAACGCGCACCAGGGCCTGGACGTCGCCGACGGTACCCAGCTGGTCGCGCGCATGCCGGGTCTGCGCCTGGCTGAAGACGCACGCACGGCGCGGGATCGTGCCTCCGCGCTGCAGCCGTGGTCGGCACCGTTGTATGCCGCCGATCCGCAGAGTGGGCGCATCCGGCAGCGCAGCGGGGCCAGCATCACCCTGCGCTCGGACCGCAACAGCGTGGGCGGCGACCTTCGGGTGGGCCGCGATGCGCGGGTCGCCGTCGATCCGGGCCAGGCGATCACCCTGCTCGGTGCGGGCAACATCGACGTGGAGGGGACGCTGCAGGCACGAGGCGGCCGCATCAGCATCGACGATGTGCGCCCGGATACGGCGCTGTACGCCGGCCAGCGCAGCGAGCGCACCTGGCGGATCGATGACGGTGCGGTACTGGACGCCAGCGCCGATTCGGTGTCGATGGTCGATGCTGCTGGCCGCCTGCGCGGCCAGGTGCGGACGGGTGGGCGCATCGAGATCGGTGGCGCGCTCGACTGGGAGACGTCGGCTTTCGTCGACAACCGGCCGCCGGAAGCCTTCATCGTGGTCGAGCGGGGCGCGCGCCTGGACGCACGCGGCGCTTCGGCCGAGCTGGACATCGACGGCCAGGGCCGTACCCGGGTCGACAGCGACGGGGGCCAGATAGTGCTGCGTTCGGCCAATGCGCTGTACCTGCAAGGGGCGATGGATGCGGCGGCCGGTGGCAGTGGGGCGCGTGGTGGCACGCTGGGCCTCGCCTTCGGCGGCAGCGTGCATGCACGCGGAGCAACCGAGGAGGTGCTGCGCGAACGGGTGATCACGCTCAGCCAGCAGACTGCGGCCGAGACGTCGCTGCCAGCGCGGCTGGACTATGGGCACGCCGCACTGTCGGTGCAGCAGATCCAGGCCGGCGGATTCGACAACCTGTCGGTCTTCGGCGACATCCGCACGCTCGGCAATGTCGACCTGCGCATGGCCGAGTCCCTGCGCATCCATGGGCAGGGGCAGTCCAGCCTGGGCGTGGCGGCAGGCGCGAGCACCCCCAGCGCGATATCGCTGTCGGCGCCGTATGTGCGCCTTGCGCAGGCGCGCTGGAAGCAGCTGTCGGGCGAGAGCCTGCAGTTCACCCAGGGTGCGGTGTCAGCTACTGCGGGCGATCATGCGCTGGCGGTCAACGGCGATCTCATCGATCTTCGCGATGTCACCTGGCTGCCCAGTTTCGACCATCTCTCGTTGAACAGCCGCAGCGATGTGCGTCTTCTTTCCAGCATCGCCAGCAACGCGGCGGTCAGTTCGCTGCTGGCACCGGGCTCGATCGACCTGACCGCGGCGCGCCTGTATCCGACGTTCGGGGCCGTGGGCCGGGTGGTGGCGGGTGCATCGGCGCAGACCGTGGACACCGTCGACTACTGGGCGAACCCGGATGCGGTGCTGCGCATCCAGGGCAACGGCACGGCATCGGGTGTCCCTGCATCGGCGTTCGGTTCGCTTCGACTGGTGGCCGCTACCGTGCAGCAGGGCGGTGCGGTGTGGGCGCCGATGGGAACACTGCAACTGGGTGGTCTGGCCGTGGGCGGTACTGCCGGCGGACGGGTGGAACTGCTGCCCGGCAGCATCACCTCCACCAGCGGTGCCGGCCTGGCGCTGCCCTATGGCGGTACCGCCGATGGCGTCAACTGGCGGATCGGCAGCCGAAGCGTGGATTCCTTGACCGCTGGTGGCATCAGCTCGATGGGCGTCACCCTGAAAGCCAACCAAGTGAACGTGAGCCCGGACGCGCTGCTGGACATGTCCGGTGGCGGCGACCTGACCGGTGCAGCATTCATCTCCGGGCGGGGCGGTTCGGTGGACGTACTGCGCACCGCGTTGGCCGATGCCAATCCCCGCTATGCGTTCAGTGCCTCGGGCAACCCGGTGTATGCCATCGTGCCCGGCTATACGGGCGCGTTCGCGCCCACCAGCACCGACGGCTTCGCCGCGCCCGGCATCGGTCAGCAGATCACCGTGCCGGCGGGTGTTCCCGGATTGCCAGCGGGCACCTACACCCTGCTGCCGGCCAACTTCGCCCTGCAGCCCGGTGCGTTCCGTGTCGAGCTTGGCGCGACCGGTGCGTCCGGCATCTCCCGGCCGCTGCAGACCGGCACCGGCACCTGGCGTGTGTCCGGCCACCAGCGTGGCGATCTGGGCGGCGTGGAATCGCCACTTCTGACCGACCTGCTGTTGACACCGGCGGCGGTGGTGCGGCGGCATTCGGGTTACAACGAAACCAGCTACAACGCCTTCGTGCAGGCAACGGCCGACCGCCGCGGCGAATCGCGCGGCTGGCAGACCATCGATGCGCTGGGCCTGACCCTGGCGCTGGGCGAGGGCGCCGGACGCCAGGGCGCGGCGGCGATCGACTTCGCCGGTACCGCGCGGTTTGCCGCCGCCAACGACAAGGGACGGGGCGGCACCCTGGTTGCTTCGATGGCCAACCCGGCCATCGGCACGCTGGAGGTCATCGGTGCGGACGGCGTGGCGCAGGCGCGCGATCGCGGCGTGACCTTCACCGACCAGGCACTCAATGCGTTCCAGCCCGCGCGCATGGTGATCGGTGGTCAGATCAACCAGGCGGCGTCGCAGGTGGCAGTGACCGGCCAGGCCCGCAGCGTGGCGATCCGTTCCGGGGCCACGCTGCAGGCGCCGGAAGTCCTGGTGGCAGCAGCCTCCGGTGGCAGTGGCATCCTGGTCGAAGCCGGGGCGACCGTGGACACATTGCCCTACGCACGCGCTGGTGGCGACGCCGTCGACACGCTGCCCTACCAGGTCACGGGCGGCCTGCTGGCGGTGTCCAACCAGCGCCTGAACCTGATCACCGGCTCCACAGGCGTTGCCGCCGGCCCGGTGGCGATCGATATCGGCGGCTGCCAGGACGCGTGCGAGGGACAAGCGCGCCTGGTGTCCGACGGCAGCATCGCCGTCGCCACCGACGGCACCCTGCAACTGCGCGATTCGGCCAGCTACGGCACGCGCCAGCTGGGCGTCAGCATGGCTGCATTGAACCTGGGCAGCGCCGAAGCCATCGCACAGGCGGCAGCAGCGGGTGCACTGCCCGCCGGCATGACCATGAACCAGATGGTGCTGCAGCAACTGTTGCGTGGCAACGTGGCTACCGGCGCACCTGCGCTGGACACGCTGAGCCTGGTGGCGCGCGATTCGGTGAATGTGTTCGGCAGCGTCGACCTGGATGCGCGCGACAGCGCCACCGGCGTTGGCAGCCTGCGCACGCTGGTGCTGGGTGCGCAGGCGATCCACGGCTATGGGAACGCCAGCGACCGTGCGCGCATCCTGGTGGATACGCTGGTGTGGGATGGTGCGCTGGCGGCCACCCAGGCCACGGGCAGCAACGTGGCCGTGCCGCCGTCAGAGCCGATGGTGAATCGCTTGGGCGAGGGCCAGCTGGATATCGTCACGCGCACCCTGACGCTGGGGCGTGCGCCGTACAGCAGGCCCAGCTCCGAGGTCGCGGCCAACCGTCAGGTACTTGGCTTCAGCGCGTTGAACCTCGGGGCTTCGGAACAGATGGTGTTCTCGGCGAAGGGAACACTGGATGTGTACCAGCAGCGCGGCGAGTACCTGGCAGACAAGGGCTGGCAGTACAGCGGCGGCAGCGTGGCCATCAGCACGCCCCTGCTGACCGCCGACCCCGGCGCGCAGCTGGCCCTGCGCACCGGCGGCAGCTTCGCCCTGCATGGAGGCAACGGCAAGGCCGGTGGTGATGCGCTGGGCAGCGAACTCAGCATCGACGCCGATCGCATCCTGCTGGACAGCACAATTGCGCTGGCCTCCGGCCGCCTGTCGGCCAGTGCACGCCAGGGCATCGGCGTGGGTGCGCATGCGGCGCTGGATCTGGCGGGTCGTAAGGTCAGCCTGTTCGACGTGGACAAATACAGCTGGGGCGGCGATGTGCTGCTGTCCAGCGACAGTGGCGAGGTGACCACCGATGCCGCCTCGCGCATCGATGTGTCGGCGCGCAACAACCGCGGTGGACGATTGACGGTCAATGCCCTGGCCGGTCGCGCGGATCTGGCCGGACGTGTGGACGGCGCGGCCAGCGGCCGCTACGACGCTGGTGGCACCGTGGTGCCCTACGACGCGGGCGAACTGGTGGTGCGTGCACGCCAGCTGCTGGATTTCGCAGGGTTGAACCAGCGGCTGAACAGCGGCGGCGTGACCGGCGCGCGCACCTTCCAGATCGGCGAGGGTGACCTGCAGATCGGCGACGAGGTGAAGGCGCGCCGGGTCGACATCAGCGTGGACAAGGGTAGCCTGACCGTGGCCGGGCGCATCGACGCCAGCGGCGAGCAGGTCGGCAGCATCCGCCTGTACGCCCGTGATGCGCTGCAGGTGAACGGCACGCTCGACGCGCATGGCAGCGGCCTGCGCGTGGACAGCTACGGCAAGATCATCGACAGCGCCAACCGGGCGACGGTCGAACTGGGCAGCGCGGCGGGCCAGGTCAGCATCGGCGCTGGCGCCGCGATCGACCTGCGTGCCGGCAGCGGGGTCGCCGTGGGCAGCCAGCGTGGGCAGAACGATGGCGTTGCGCGCGGTACGCTGAAAATCGATGTGCCACGGATCGGCACCGATGACGCGGCCATTGCCGTTGCCGACGGTGTGCGCATCACCGGTGCGGCCGACATCCAGGTCAACGGCGTGCGCCGCTATGACGATGCACCGCTGGCCTCCAGCGTGGATGTGCACGGCAACCGGGCGCAGGTCGTGACCCAGCAGTGGCTGGACCAGATCGTCGATCCGGATAACCGCACGTGGATGGACGGGGCGCTGGCCAATGCCGATCTGCAGCAGCGCACCACAGCGCTTGGCAGCCACCGGCTACGTCCGGGCGTGCAGGTGGTTGCGCGCCGTAGTGCGGACAACCCCGGTGGCGACCTGACGGTTTCCGGTGACATCGACCTGTCCGGCTACCGCTACGGTCCCGATGCCGACCGTCTCGACCCGGCGCGGCGCGGGTTTGGCGAATCGGCCTCGCTGGTGCTTCGGGCCGAAGGCAACCTCAACATCCATGGCAGCATCAACGATGGCTTCGCGCCACCGCCCGCCAACCCGGATGAAGCCGGCTGGGAACTGATCGAGGGTCGCAGCAGTGGTGCCGCCAACACACCGTTCGGTGGCGGCCTGGTGGTGCCGGTGGACGGCGTACAGCTGCAGCCGGGTACCGAATTCCCGGCGGGCGCCACGCTGAACTATGCGGTACCGGTGGAATCGGCTGTGCTGCCGGCCGGTACCGTGCTGCCCGCAGCGATGACACTCGCCGACAGCTTGCGACTGCCTGCCGGCACCGTGCTCGGTGCGGCGGTGACCACCCGTGATGGGCAGACCTTCGCCGCCGGCACCCTGCTTGACCAGCCGTTGCAGCTGGAGGCAGGCGCGCGCCTGGGTGGCGGCTTCCGTCTGCGCAGCAGCGTGCAGATGGCTGCACAGGATTGGCCCGCCGGTGCTGTGCTGCCGATCGCGTTGCGTCTGGCACGGGCGGTGGACCTGAAAGTGGGCGCATACATTCCCTCCATGACCAAGGTGGAGCTGACCGCCGATGCGCCGGTGAAGCTGCGACCTGCCGATGCCAATGGCAACCAGGGCCGCAACTGGGCGCTGGCGCCGATGCTGGCGGAAGGCACGACGTCGTGGGACCTGACCGCTGTGGCCGGCGCGGACAGCGACGCTGCCGATCCGCGCACGCGTCGCTGGGGCAGTGACGGCAGCGTGGTGCTGGCCGATACCCATCAGGGATCGGTGGGCACGGTGAAGACCGAGATCATTTTCGTGGGCGACCGCGTGCTGACCGAGCAGGCCTCGCTGGACTGGATGGGGGACACCTCCTATGCCGGCCGCCCGATCGCCGAACTGGCCGATATCTTCGGTTACACCGAAGAGGAGTTCTGTGCGCTGGCAGACGGTTACTGCGGCCCCGCGCCGCGGCAGGTGGCCGCACAGGGCTCGCTGGATTTCTGGGGCGATGAATCCTACGTCGGCACGTCGGCCAAGGACTTCGCGGCGATCTTCGGCATGACCGAAGACGAGTTCTGCGGATCGGCACCCACCTATTGCTTCGGCGGAGGCACGCAGACCGAGGTGACCACCTACGGCAAGCGCCCCGGCACACCCGCGTGGAGCGTGCTGCGCACCGGCAAGGGAGATCTGGAACTGCTGGCGGCCGGCGACGTGGTGATGAAATCAGGATTCGGCGTCTACACCGCAGGGACACCCACCTCGCTCGGCAACGGTCGTGATGCGGACTTCAATTCGCCGCGTGCGCCGGCGCCCTGGAACAGCGCTCTGCTCGGCAAGGGCGTGGTGCCAGGCAGCTACGACGCTGCACTGGCGAGCTACCAGGCGTGGTATCCGGACCATGGTGGCAACCTGCGCGTGGAGGCCGGGCGAGACATCGTCGGCGACGTGTGGACCGCGCGCGCCGAGTCGGGCAGCACCGACCGGGACATGGCCCTGCATGGCAGTGCCGCAGTGGGCAACTGGCTCTGGCGGCAAGGCACCGGCAGCACCACCGGGGTGACGCCGGTACCGACCAGCTGGTGGGTGAACTTCGGCACCTACGCCAACGTCTCGGCCACCGCAGGCAGCACGCCGCGGATGGTGGGTTTCACCGGCTTCGGTACGCTCGGTGGCGGCAATCTCACGCTTGACGCCGGCCGCAACGCCGGTGTGCGCGAGGCGATGGGCGATGCTCTGGGGTTCATGACCGCACCGCACTCGGGTGCGATCGTTGCCGCGGTCGGTTCCACCGGACGGGTCAGTGATGGCCAGCTGTACCTGACCGGCGGTGGCGATCTGCGCTTGCGCACCGGGGGTGTGCTGAATCCGGAGCTGACGGCCACGTTCTCCAGCCTCAACACCGCCAGGGCAGCGCAGGACCTCGATCTCAACGGCACCTTCACCAACCTGCGGGGCAGCCTGCTGCTGGAGGCCGGTCGCATCGGTGGCATGGGCGTGACGCTGGAGAACTACGGCACACTCGGTCGCCAGCGTGCGGCCGATCTGTTCGCCGCCGACAGTGCACGTGCGATGGGCGGTCCGGTGCTGGTGCTGGGCGATGCCACGGCATCGCTGCAGGCGCGCGGTGACGTAGTGCTGGGTGGTGTTGGCGATGCTGGCCGGGTAGCGGTGGCGAACTACAGCGGTGTGACCCAAGACAACGGCAGCCGCGCCGCCGGCACCACGTGGTTCTCGCTGTGGACCGCATCCACCGCCGTGGACCTTTTCAGCGCTGGAGGCGATCTTTCGCCGGGCGTGGTCGGACCCCTGAATCTCAACGGCAGCAACCTCGGCGCCGAGCAGGTGCAGCTGCAAGCCGGCGGGCGCGATCTACTGCAGTACTGGCTCTATCCTTCGCGGTTCAGCGCGGTTGCCGCACAGGGCAACATCACCTTCGACCGCCTGAGCATGCAGGATAACACCCAGGACGTACTGCTGCTGGCACCCTCGGCCAGTGGTCGCCTGGATGTACTGGCCGGCGGCGGCATCTTCGCCCAGCCGGGCGCCACCCAGATGGCGCGTTCGGCCGCGGATACACGTATGCCGGGGCCGTTCGATCCAGCCTTCATGGCCCAGGTGGGCGATGGCAACGGCAACCTCACCCGGCCGCACCACAATCTGTCGGTGGATGGCCATTCGGCGACGCCGGAGGCGGCATTGCCGCTGTTCGCGTTCGGTCCCAATACACCGTTGTCGAATCTGCCGGGTGCACTATCGCCCAGCCGCTTCTATGCCGTGGGCGGCGACATCATCGGCCTGCAATCGGGTGCGCAGCGTACCTTGGATCGCTCCGGCAGCCAGCACACGCAGTTTGCTCTGTTCGAGGCGGCCGGTGCGGTGCAGATGCGCGCCGGGCGCGACATCCTGGGTGTTTCGCTGACCGCCCTGAACAGCACAGCCACCGATGTTTCGGTGGTGGACGCAGGGCGCGACGTCGTACACCTGGATGCCGTGGTGGCCGGTCCCGGCAATCTGGAGGTCAGTGCGGGTCGTCAGCTGCGGCAGGAGGACGTGGGCAGCATCGTGACGCTGGGCGGTATCGTGCAGGGCGATGCCCGCTCGGGGGCGAGTGTCGGCCTGACCGCCGGCAACCAGCAGATCGACTTCGCCGCACTGCGCGCGCGCTATCTCGACCCGGCCAACCTCGCCGATCCAGCGCAGTCGCTGGCGGCGCAGCCGGGCAAGGCGGTGAAGATCTATGACAAGGAACTGAAGCAGTGGCTGCAGCAGCGCTTCGGTACCTCCAGCGAAGGCTCGGATGCACTGGCCGCGTTCGACGCGTTGCCGAAGGAACAGCAGCGCATCTTCCTGCGCCAGGTCTACTACGCCGAGCTGCGCGAAGGTGGTCGTGAGTACACCCATGCGGAAGGGCCGCGTTTCGGTTCCTACCTGCGCGGTCGCGAAGCGATCTCCACGCTGATGCCGGACAAGGATGCGAATGGCGCAACCATCAACCGCGCTGGCGATATCGTGATGTACGGCGGTTCCGGTGTGCGCACCGAGGCCGGCGGCAACATCGAGTTGATGGCCCCGGGCGGGCAGATCGTGGTGGGCGTGCAGGGCGTGGTGCCTCCCGCAAGTGCGGGCCTGGTCACCCAGGGTCAGGGTGACATCCGTCTGTTCAGCCAGGACAGCGTGCTGCTGGGCCTGTCGCGGGTGATGACCACCTTTGGCGGCGACATCCTGGCATGGTCCGAGCAGGGCGACATCAATGCCGGACGTGGTTCGCAGACCACGCTGCTGTACACCCCGCCGCGTCGCGTCTATGACACCTGGGGCAACGTGATCCTGTCGCCGCAGGCACCGGCCAGCGGCGCCGGCATTGCAACGCTGAACCCGATCGCCGAAGTGGCACCCGGCGATATCGACCTGATCGCACCGTTGGGCACCATCGATGCAGGCGAGGCCGGTATCCGCGTGTCGGGCAACATCAACCTGGCGGCATTGCAGGTGCTCAACGCCGCCAACATCCAGGTGCAGGGCGACAGCAAGGGCCTGCCGGTGCTGGCCTCGGTGAACGTCAACGCGCTGGCTTCGGCAAGCGCTGCGGCCAACAGCGCCAGCCAGGCCGCACAGGACGTGATGCGCAAGAGCCAGGACGATGCGCGGCGCAACCAGCCGTCGGTGATCAGCGTGCAGATTCTCGGCTTCGGCAGTGCCAGCAGCAGCATCGACCCGCCAGCACGCGGAAACACGGCCGCCGCCAGCGGCTACGACGTCGACAGCGCCTTTCAGTTCCCGCAGGCGCGGGCAGACGCGGGCAAGCAGCAGGTGCAGTAGATCCATGCCATGCGTGGATGGAGGAACGGTGCGGACCAAGGACCGCACCCACCACGCGCAGAACAGAGGATCGGGCCAGCTGCCAGGGAACGGTGGCGGCCCCAGCCAGGACGGCACCGAGGGCAGGGAACAGCCATCAGCGGTGAGGACCACCGACACGGCGCCGCCGGGCGCGGGACAGCGCCCGGCGGCAGGAGGGCGGTAGATCCACGCCACGCGTGGACGCCTCTCCGTAGATCCACGCCACGCGTGGATGCCTCTCAGTAGATCCACGCCGCGCGTGGACGCCTCTCAGTAGATCCACGCCATGCGTGGATGGCTGGGTCAGCTTCAGTGCCGACCAACGGTCGGCACCCACCAGAGCAGGCTTGGCAGCAGAGGCAGGCCTGGCAGTAGATCCACGCCATGCGTGGATGCTCCTCTCAGAGCGCCAACACCCGCCGGTAGCTCAGCGGCCCGCGTGCATCGCGCAACCCCAACCGCAACTCCAGACCGGTCGCCGGCAGAATCTCCCCCTGGCTGGGCAGCATCGCCCAACCCACCCCTGGCTGCCACGCCCGCACCTCGAAGCGCTGCACATCACGGGCCACCAGCAACCCGCGCGTCGGCTCGGGCGCCGGCAGCGGATAGTGATCGGACGGCGTACCGCTGGCGCGCCACAACGTGCTGCCTTGCCGCCACCAGCGAACGCGCTGCCACTGCAGTCCATCACTACCGACGCTGCGGGTGATCTCCAGCGTAAAGCCGCCATCGGGGTGGCGCTCGCTGGCCAACGATGGGGGCAGCAGCCGTGACGGCTGATCGGCGGGGCGCACTGCGCCGTTCATCAGCGCATCATCGGCCCGCATCTCGATATCGCGCTGGAATTGCTGCAGCACCCGTATCGCGGTGCTGGTCTCGGCATCCGCCTGGCGCAGGCGCTGGTCCGTATTGGCAACGCTGTCCAGTGCGCGCCAGCAGATCACCGCAAGCACGCCCATGATGGTGATGGCGATCATCACCTCGATCAGGGTGAAACCGCCCGCCGCGCGTTTCATGGCGCCGCCGTCCACGGCAACTGCAGGCGCGTCAGCGATTGCTTCGGCGCATCTTCGGCCACCACGCTCAACTCCAGCTGCGGTTGCCCGTCCATACCACTGCCCAGGTGCTGCTGCACCAGGAAGCGGGTGCGCCCCTGCAGGCACAGCAGGCGCGCATCGCTGGGTGGCTGTGCGGACAGACGCAGCTCCTGCCAGCGGTCCTGCGCGCACAGCAGGGCCAGCCGGCGGTCCCGCAGGCGCGACTGGTCATCGGTCGCCACCGCCACCGAGCGCATCACCGCTGCCAGCGCGATGGCCACGATGGCCAACGCGATCAGCACCTCGATCAACGTGAATCCGTGTTGCTGCCGCTTCACTGCATGACCTGCAATTGTCCACTGCCATCATCACGAAGACGCAGTCGACGACCGTCCAGCGACAACGCCAGCTCCCACGGCACACCAATCCATTCGGGGCTCAGCTCGATGGCGGC
>NZ_JBFRFE010000059.1:0-11379 GCF_052114665.1 Stenotrophomonas sp. 2YAF22
CCAGCCACAACAGGGACAGCAGCAGATAGGCGGCGCCGACCGAATAGGCCAGGCGCGGGTGGTGGGCTTCGCCGACCATGGCCGACAACGGGCTGTAGAGCAGGGCGGCGATGACCGAGGCGATCAGCACCCGGTACAGGGCGAAGAAATACAGCTCGCGCCGCGGTATCGATTCGATGCGGTCGATCAATGAAGCACTGGGTGACACGCCGGAACTCCCCTTCTGGCTGCCTGGAACTGGATCATGACGGCGGTGGGCCGAACCTGCCCGACGTCCCCCGATCGTCGGATGTGCTCGCTGCCCGGTTGCCGGCACCGTGGGCTCGAATTTACGGGACCAGTATAGGGGGCCTGTACCGGGCTGGGCTGCGCAATCGACCCGGCTCGGCCTTTGGGGGGCGAGCCGTGCCGTGCCGCAACTGCCTGAATGCCCGTGGAAATCTGGCCGGTTGCGGCCTTTTATCCATACTTCTTTGCGCCCCGGCGCCGGCTCGGCCACAATAGTGGGCCCGCCGCGGTCCATGCCGGCGCCCCGCCGGGGCCCTGAGGAATTGCGTGCGGTCGTTCCTATTCCCACGGTGACGCATGAATTTCCACGAATACCAGTCAAAACAACTGCTTGCCGAGTACGGCATCCCGGTCCCGGCCGGCAAGGTCGCTGCGACCCCGGACGAAGCTGTTGCCGCTGCCAACTCCCTGGGCCAGGGCCCCTGGATGGTCAAGGCGCAGATCCACGCTGGCGGCCGCGGCAAGGCTGGCGGCGTCAAGTTCTGCAAGACCACCGACGACGTGAAGGCCGCTGCGGCCAAGATGCTCGGCACCAAGATGGCCACCTACCAGACCGCTGGCGTTGAACTGCCGGTCAACCTGGTGCTGGTGACCACCGCTGGCGAGATCGTCAAGGAACTGTACCTGTCGGTGCTGGTTGACCGTGGCACCAAGACCATCACCTACATCGCCTCTTCGGAAGGCGGCGTGGAGATCGAGCAGGTCGCCGCTGAAACCCCGGAGCTGATCCACTCGCTGAACGTCGACTTCGTCGAAGGCGTGCAGGGTTACCACGGCCGTGATTTCGGCTTCAAGCTGGGCCTGACCGCCAAGCAGGCCGGCCAGTTCGCCAACATCATGGTGAACCTGTACCGCCTGTTCAACGAAAAGGACCTGGCGCTGGTTGAAATCAACCCGCTGGCCATCCTGGACGACGGCAACCTGTACGCGCTGGACGGCAAGTTCGACAGCGACGACAACGCCGCGTTCCGCCAGAAGGCCCTGGTCGCCATGCGCGACAAGACCCAGGAAGATCCGACCGAAGTGATCGCTTCGGAGCTGGACATCAACTACGTCACCATGGACGGCAACATCGGTTGCATGGTCAACGGCGCAGGCCTGGCCATGGCCACCATGGACGTCATCAAGCTCAACGGCGGCGAGCCGGCGAACTTCCTGGACGTGGGCGGCGGTGCCAACAAGCAGCGCGTCATCGAAGCGTTCAAGCTGATCCTGTCCTCGGACAAGGTCGAAGGCATCTTCGTCAACATCTTCGGCGGCATCGTCCGCTGCGACATGATTGCCGAAGGCATCATCGCCGCCGTGAAGGAAGTGGGCGTCAAGGTTCCGGTCGTGGTGCGTCTGGAAGGCACCAACGTGGAAGAAGGCAAGCAGCTGCTGCGTGACAGCGGCATGGCCATCATCCCGGCCGACAACATCAACGACGGTGCCAAGAAGGTCGTCGAAGYTGTCAAGAACGCCGCCTGATCCGACACCGAAGGAAATCCAATGTCAGTTTTGATCAATAAGAACACCAAGGTGATCGTGCAGGGCTTCACCGGCCAGCAGGGCACCTTCCACGCCACTCAGATGATCGAGTACGGCACCCAGGTTGTTGGCGGCGTGACCCCGGGCAAGGGTGGCACCACCCATATCGACCTGCCGGTCTTCAACACCGTTGCCGACGCCGTGCAGAGCACCGGCGCCAACGCTTCGGTCATCTACGTGCCGCCGCCGTACGCGGCTGACGCGATCCTGGAAGCTGCTGCTGCCGGCATCAAGGTCATCGTCTGCATCACCGAAGGCATCCCGGTGCTGGACATGCTGCGCGTCAAGAACGTGCTGACCCGTTCGCATCCGGACACCGTGCTGATCGGGCCGAACTGCCCGGGCGTCATCACCCCGGGTGAGTGCAAGATCGGCATCATGCCGGGCCACATCCACAAGCCGGGCAAGATCGGCATCGTGTCGCGTTCGGGCACCCTGACCTATGAAGCGGTCAAGCAGACCACCGAAGTCGGCCTGGGCCAGTCCACCTGCATCGGCATCGGTGGTGACCCGATCAACGGCCTGAACTTCGTCGACTGCCTGAAGCTGTTCAACGAAGACCCGCAGACCGAAGGCATCATCATGGTCGGCGAAATCGGCGGCGACGCTGAAGAAGCCGGTGCCGAGTACATCAAGAACCACGTGAAGAAGCCGGTCGTCGGTTTCATCGCGGGTGCTTCGGCTCCGGCTGGCAAGCGCATGGGCCACGCCGGTGCGATCGCATCGGGCGGCAAGGGCACTGCCGAAGGCARGTTTGCTGCCATGGAAGCTGCTGGCGTCGTCACCGTGCGTTCGCCGGGCGACCTGGGCGCTGCCATCGCCAAGCTGGTGAAATAAGACCGCAGCCGCGCAGCGGCTACGTGTTTGTAAAGCCGGCCGCTGGCCGGCTGTCTGAAACAGAAGGGCCGCCTCCGGGCGGCCTTTCTGCGTCCGGGTATCGGCGACCCGCTGAACCGCATCCACGCATGGCGTGGAACTACTGTGGCACACACCCAGGTGCGCTCCATCCACGCATGGCGTGGATCTACAATGTGCGTATTGCAACCACAGGCTGGACCCTCATGGCTTCGATCCGCATCGCGATGGCGCAGTTCGACTTCCCGGTTGGCGATGTCGCCGGCAACACCGAGCGCATCATCGAGATGATCGGCCAGGCGCGCGACGAGTACGGCGCCGGGCTGGTGATGTTCCCCGAACTGGCGGTCAGCGGCTATCCGCCGGAGGACCTGCTGCTGCGCCCGGGCTTCCTGTACGAGTGCGAGCAGGCGATGACCCGCATTGCAGCTGCGTGCCGTGGCATCACCGCCGTGGTCGGTTGGCCACAGGCGGCCGGCGCGGTGGTCTACAACGCGGCCAGCGTGCTGCGCGATGGCCTGGTGGAGCAGACCTATCGCAAGCGCGAGCTGCCCAATTACGCCGTGTTCGACGAGCGCCGCTACTTCGATGTCGACCCCGACGGTGGCAGCTGCGTGTTCGAGGTTGACGGCATCCCGGTCGGCCTGCTGATCTGCGAGGACCTGTGGTTCGCCGAGCCGCTGGCCGATACGGTGCGTGCCGGCGCGCAGCTGGTGGTGGTGCCCAATGCCTCCCCGTACGAGCGCGGCAAGCATGCCCAGCGTGACGCTGTGCTGGCCGCACGAACCCGCGAAAGCGGTGCGGCCATCGCCTACCTCAATGTGGTGGGCGGCCAGGACGCGCTGGTGTTCGATGGTGCATCGGTGGTGGCCGATGGCGATGGCACGGTGCACCCGGCCGCGGCGGCCTTCGTCGACCAGTGGCTGGTGGTGGACTACGACGGCGCTACCCGTAGCTTCCTGCCGCAGGTATGGATGGACGATGGTGACGAGAGCATGGATGCGCTGGCCTGGCGCGCGGTCACCCGCGGCATCCAGGACTACTGCAGCAAGAACGGTTTCAAGAAGGTGTGGCTGGGTCTGTCCGGTGGCATCGACTCGGCGATCGTGCTGGCCATGGCGGTCGATGCGCTGGGCGCCGAGAACGTCACTGCGGTGCGCCTGCCGTCGCGCTATACCGCCGGCATGTCCAACGACCTGGCCGCCGAGCAGTGCGAGGCGCTGGGCGTTAAGCTGGAAGCCGTTTCCATCGAGCCGGCGTTCCAGGGCCTGATGCAGGCGCTGGCACCGATGTTCGAGGGCACCACGCCGGATGTGACCGAGGAGAACCTGCAGTCGCGCAGCCGTGGCGTGATCCTGATGGCGCTGGCCAACAAGTTCGGTGGCCTGTTGCTGACTACCGGCAACAAGAGCGAGTACGCGGTCGGTTACGCCACCATCTATGGCGACATGTGTGGCGGCTATGCGCCGCTGAAGGACCTGTACAAGACCGAGGTGTTCGGCCTGTCCAAGTGGCGCAACACCGTTGGCGGTGCGCCGGTGATCCCGCCGGCGGTGATCAGCCGCCCGCCTTCGGCCGAACTGCGCGAAAACCAGACCGACCAGGATTCGCTGCCGGCCTACGACGTGCTGGACGGCATCCTGTACCGCTACATCGACCAGGAGCAGTCGCGCACGGAGATCGTCGCCGCAGGCTATGACGCGGCGGTGGTGGACCGTGTGCTGCGGCTGGTGCGGATCAGCGAGTGGAAGCGCCACCAGGCCGCGCCGGGCCCGAAGGTCTCGCGACGCGCGTTCGGGCGTGAGCGCCGCTATCCGATCAGCAACGGCTACAAGAGCTGAGGACCGGTCGCCGGGCATGGCCCGGCGCTACCAATGTTCGATGGATCCATCGGTAGTGCCGGCCGCTGGCCGGCAACCGGGTGTACCGCCCATCCACGCATGGCGTGGATCTACTGGGCTTCGTTGAGCAGTTGCTCCAGGCCGGCGGTTTCGGCGGCGTCGTCAAAATGGCTGTCCCCCAGCCGCGCGCGCACGAATGCCAGGGCATCGGCCGCTGCTGCGTCCAGGGTGCCGCGATGGTCGACCGGGTAGCGTCGGAAGGCCACCGGTTCGCCGCGCACGGCCAAGCCGGCGGCATACAGCAGGGTGGTCAGATAGGGCACGTCGCGGTCCTGGCTGCCGTGGCCCAGCATCAGCGGCTGGCTGAAGCCCCGGCGTGGCACGCCCAGATAGTCATGCAGCAATGTCCAGATGCCCGGTACCGAGCTCAACGGCGCGTTGAACATCTCTCCTGTGTTGGCGCCCTCCAGGGTGACAGCCAGCGGGCCCAGGCACTGCTGGCGCGCCAATGCGACGCGTGCGTGGCCCTCAGCGCTGAGCACCTGCGCGATGCGTGGCTCCACCTGCAGCAGGCCATCGAGCAGGTAGGCATGGTAGGCATTGAGCGCGCCCGGATTCGGCGTACGGTTGTCCGGCTTCATCACCAGGCCGGTCACCTCCACGGCGGTGGGCGTGCCGGTGGTGAAGCTGCCCTGGTACTGCAGCGACGTCCCACCATAGGATGGCGCCAGATGACCAGCAGTGAGCGCGGCGGCGCCACCCTGCGAGTGGCCCACCGATACCCAGCGCGGCGACAGCGTGGCGCTGCCCAGGAACCGGTGGCCCGCCTTCACCAGATCGATGGCGTTGCGCGCGGCGGTGCGCACGTGCAGGTAGGCGTGGTCGCCCGGGCTGCCCAGCCCCTGGTAATCGGCGGCGAACACTGCATAGCCCTGATCCAGGAACTGGTCGAGAAAGCGGCCATCGGGCTCGGGCTGGTAGGGGCCGGACACCGAAGGGGCGCAGTGGTCGGCGATGCCCTGGGTGCCGTGGGCCCAGGATACGACCGGCCAGCCACCTGCCGGCGCAGGCCCGGCGGGCAGGTAGACCAGCCCGGTCGCCTCGGCCAGGCGTCCGTGATGATCGGGGGTGCGGTAGGCCAGCTTGTAGGCCTGGGCGGCCTTGGAGGGCACCCAGCTGGCGCGGTAGGGCGCGGCCGAGAGCAGGTCGCCCGGCTCCGCCGCCATCGCGACAAGGGGACTGGCGGCCAGCGCGAGCAGGGCAGTGACCAGCAGGGTCGGGCGGGGTCGGAACCGCTGGGACGATGAGGACATGTGGCGCTCCATGCAGGCCGGGATGGCCTTTGCGCCGCAGTCTGGAAGCTGTCCCTTCGCGCTGACTGGGACGGACGTCGCAGCGATCGCGGATTCGGAGAATTCCTAGCGATGACGCCACGAAAAAAAAGGCCCCTTGCGGGGCCTCTTTCTTACTTCTTTTCCAGTCGCGCGTTGCRCTGGCCGGTGGCGGCGGACTTCTCGCCGGCAAACGGGTTCAGCTTACGGATCATCCACGGATACTTCGGCCACTTGCCTTCCAGCCACGGGTGGTCCGGCTGGTTCAGCTGCAGGACGCGGCGGGCGTCGTCGGCCAGGGTCTTGTTGCCCAGGTGGGTGTAGGAGTCGGCCAGAACCGCAACAGCGTCGTTCTGGAACGCGCTCTGCGGATAGGTTTCCAGCAGGTAGTTGGCGCGGCCGGCGGCCGAGACCCAGGCGCCACGGCGCATGTAGTAGAGCGCGTTGTCGAGCTCGTGCTGGGCGAATACGTCACGCAGTACCAGCATCCGCTGACGCGCATCGGCGGCATAGCGGCTGTTGGGGTAGCGGTCGACCACGATGTTGAAGTCTGAATACGCCTGGTGCGGCGTGGACAGATCGCGGCGGCTTGCGTCCAGGGACCATACGCGACGCAGGAATACCGTATTGCGATTGGAATTGGCCAGGCCGCGCAGGTAGTACAGGTACGCGATGTTGCGGTGGGTCGGGTAGGTACGGATGAAGCGGTCGATGCTGGACACCGCGTCATCGTGCTTGCCGGCCTTGTACTGGGCGTAGGCCGATTCGATCATCGCCTGCTCGGTGTACGGGCCGTAGGGATACTGTGCCACCAGGCGACGGAAGCTGGCTTCGGCGCCGCTCCAGTTGCCGCCTTGCATCAGCTTGTGGCTCTTTTCGTAGAGCTGTTCGACCGGGGTGCCTTCATCAGGGCGATCGCCCTTGGTGCCGCGGTTGCAGCCAGTGGCGACGATGACCAGCACCAGCAGGAGGGCGGTCAGGCGGACGGGCGCGGAGAGCAGGACGGAGCGTCGGATCATGGGGTCAATGCGGGACGCGGCTGGAATACGAAGGGTCGATGATAGCCTAGTGTCCTGTCCAGCGACTGAAACCGGCTCGCCGGGACCCCAAAATTTCAAAGATGCCCCCTGCCATGTCTGAACAACCCTCCGAATCGGCCCGCCAGGCCATTGTCCCCGACACCTCCGCCGGCCGTCGTTTCGACGCGGTCGTGGCCGAGCTGTTCCCCGAATACTCCCGCTCCCGCCTGACCGAGTGGATCAAGGCTGGCGACGTCCTGCTGGACGGCGCGCAGGCACGCCCGCGCGACGCGCTGCGCGGCGGCGAGGTGGTCACCCTGCAGGTGGTGCTGGAAACCCAGACCACCGCCGAGCCGGAAGACATTCCGCTGGACGTGCTGTTCGAGGACGAGCACCTGCTGGTGATCAACAAGCCGGTCGGCCTGGTCGTGCACCCCGGTGCCGGCAACCACAGCGGTACTCTGGTCAATGCGCTGCTGTACCGCGATCCGTCGGTGGCGGTGTTGCCGCGCGCGGGCATCGTGCATCGCCTGGACAAGGACACCAGCGGCGTGATGGTCGTGGCCCGCACGCTGGAAGCGCAGACCGCGCTGGTCGAGCAGCTGGCTGCCCGTGACGTGCACCGCCAGTACCTGGCCGTGGTGATGGGCGCGCTGGTGGCCGGTGGTACCGCAGATGCGCCGATCGACCGCCACCCGCGCGACCGCCTGAAGATGGGCGTGCGCGAGGATGGCAAGGAAGCGGTGACCCATTACCGCCTGCGCGAGCGCTTCCGTGCGCATACCGCGCTGGAATGCCGCCTGGAAACCGGGCGTACCCACCAGATCCGCGTGCACATGGCGCACCTGCGCCATCCGATCGTGGGCGATCAGCTGTACGGCGGTGCGCTGAAGCTGCCCAAGGGTGCCAGCGACGAGCTGGTGGCCGCGCTGCGCGGCTTCAAGCGCCAGGCCCTGCATGCAGAGACCCTGGAGTTCGTGCATCCGATCAGTGGTGAGCCGGTGCGCAACACGGCGCCGGCGCCGGCCGACATGCTGCACCTGATGAAGGTGCTGCGCGAAGACAGCGCTGCCTTCGCCGAGCGCGAGCGGGACCGCTGGTAATGACTACCGCGCTGCCGCTGCTGCAGGCCGATTGGCCGGCGCCCCCGGGCGTGCATGCACTGACCACGCGCCGGCACGGCGCGGGGGTCTCGCCGGAGCCGTTCGCCCAGTTCAACCTGGGCAACCGGCACGCGGCCGACGGCGACACCCCGGCCAACGTCGAGCATAACCGGCAGTTGCTGCAGCAGGGTCTGGCGTTGCCGTCGGCGCCGCATTGGCTGCGCCAGGTGCACAGCAGCACCGTGCTGCGTTTCGGCACGCCGCCGGTGGAGGGGGCCAGCGAACCGGTGGCCGATGCCGCGGTGACGTCGGTACCCGGCGTGGTGCTGGCGATCCTCACCGCAGACTGCCTGCCGGTGGTGTTCGCCGCCGTCGATGGCAGCGAGGTGGGCGCCGCCCATGCCGGTTGGCGTGGCCTGGCCGACGGCATGCTGGAGGCCACCGTGGCCGCCATGCAGACGCCGCCGGCACAGCTGCGCGCGTGGCTGGGCCCGGCAGCGGGACCAGCCGACTACGAGATCGGCGAAGAGGTGTACCACGCCTTCGTCGGCCACGACGCGGCCGCTGCGGCGGCCTTCGTGGCAACCCGGCCCGGTCACTGGAAGGTGGATCTGTTCGCGCTGGCGCGACAGCGCCTGCAGGCGGCGGGCATGGAGCTGGGCAACATCCACGGCGGCACGGTCTCGACCATGGCCGATGCGGATCTGTACTCGCACCGTCGCGACCGCCGCACCGGCCGGATGGCGACGCTGGTGTGGATGGACTGATGCGCGGGGATCGCGCTGCGGGTGTAGAGCCTGGCGGCGTGATCGTCTTTGATGGCGTCTGCGCGTTGTGCAGTCGCTGGGTGCGTTTCCTGCTGCGGTTCGACCGGCAGGAACGCTTTCGCTTCGCGGCGATGCAGGGCGCGCAGGGCAGCGCGCTGTTGCGCGCGCACGGCCTGGACGCGGACGACCCGACCTCGTTCCTGCTGTTGGACGGGCAGGGCGCGTGGACCGATACCGATGCGATCCTGCGCGTGCTGGCGGCACTGGGCGGTGGTTGGCGCCTGGCGGCCGTACTGCGCGTGCTGCCACGCCGCTGGCGCGATGGCGCCTACCGCGTGCTGGCACGCAACCGCTATCGCTGGTTCGGGCGCCATGACGCCTGCTTCCTGCCGACGCCGGCACAGGCCGCGCGCTTCCTCGATTGAAAAACGGGGACGGAGGGGATCAAGTCGTTTGTGGCGTAAACGGCTTGATCCCCTGCGTTCCCTTTCCAGTCAGCCTTCCAGCGCCTCGAGGTAGCTGCGGCGCCAGTGGTTGATGTCGTACGTACGCAGGTGTTCCATCATCGCGTGCCAGCGTTCCTGGCGCCTGCGCAATGACATCGTTGCGGCGGTGGCGATGGCATCGGCCACACCATCCAGATCGTGCGGGTTGACCAGCAGTGCCTGCTTCAGTTCATCGGCGGCGCCGGCCAGCAGGGACAGCACCAGCACGCCGGGATCTTCCGGGTCCTGCGAAGCCACGTATTCCTTGGCGACCAGGTTCATGCCATCGCGCAACGGGGTGACCAGGCCGACAGCGGCGGCGCGGTAGAAGCCGGTCAGGGTGGCGTGGGTGAAGTTCTGGTTGACGTAGCGCAGCGGCGTCCAGTCGGGCTCGGCGTGGCCACCGTTGATGTGGCCGGCAATCTGCTCCAACTGGCTGCGCAGTTGCCGGTACTCGGTGACATCGCCGCGCGAGACCGGGGCGATCTGCAGGTAGGTCAGCGAGCCGCGCTGGTCGGGATGGCGCTGCAGGTAGCGTTCGAAGCCGAGGAAACGCTCGGGCAGGCCCTTGGAGTAGTCCAGGCGGTCTACGCCGATGGCAAGCTGGCGGTCGCGCAGGCTGCTGCGCAGGTTCTTCACCGCCGCCTTGCTGGCGGCAGTGCTGGCCTGGCGGGCGATCAGCCCGGTGTCGATGCCGATCGGGAACGCCGCGGCACGGAAATGACGTCCACCGGGCGCTTCGAGGTTGCCGTTGTCGAGCACTCGACCGCCGCCGAACAGCCGCAGGTAGGTCTGGAAGCGATCGGCATCGCGCTGGGTCTGGAAGCCGACCAGGTCGTAGGCATACAGCGCCGAGAACAGCCGCAGATGGTCAGGCATGGCCTGCAGCAGATCAGCCGAGGGCATCGGGATGTGCAGGAAGAAACCAATGCGGCAGCCGATGCCGCGCTCACGCAACATCGCGCCGAGCGGAATCAGATGGTAATCGTGGATCCAGACGATGTCGTCTTCGCGCAGCAGCGGCGCCAGCTTGTCGGCAAACAGCGCATTGACCCTGTGGTAGGTCTCGCGGGTGCCGCGGTCGTAGTCGACCAGGTCCAGGCGGAAGTGCAGCAGTGGCCACAAAGTGCGATTGGCGAAGCCGTTGTAGTAGCCATCCACATCGCGCTTGGCCAGGTCCATGGTGACGTACTGGATGTCACCGTCACGTTGTTCGTGCAGCGTGCCACTGGCCTCGCGCACGCTCTTGCCACTCCAGCCGAACCACAGCCCGCCGCGTTCCTTCAGTGCCGCCAGCAGGCCCACGGCGAGGCCACCGGCGCGGTTCTCGCCGGGGACGGCAACGCGGTTTGAAACAATGACAAGACGACTCACGAGGCCTCCTGCCAGGACCGCGACAGGCGCATGGCCGCGGTGATCAGGCCGACATGCGAGTAGGTCTGCGGGAAGTTGCCCCAGGCTTCACCACCGTCGAAGGCCAGGTCCTCCGACAGCAGGCCCAGGTGGTTGCGTTGCTGCAGCAGCGCTTCGAACATCTCACGGGCTTCATCCATGCGGCCGATGGCGGCGAGCGCATCGATGTACCAGAACGTGCAGATGGTGAAGCTGGTTTCCGGTTCGCCGAAATCATCCGGCGCGATATAGCGATACAGCGCGTTGCCATGCTTGAGGTCACGGCCGATGGCCTCGACGGTGGCGACGAAGCGTGCGTCGTTGGCGTCGATGAAGCCGATGTCGGCCAGCAGCAGCAACGAGGCATCCAGGCGATGGCCATCGAAGGTATCGGTGAAGTGGCCGAGCTCTTCGCTCCAGGCTTTTTCAATGATGCGTGCGTGGATGGTGTCGGCACGCTCGCGCCAGTACTGCGCGCGATCATCACGCTTCAGGCGCACGGCGATCTTGCACAGGCGATCGCACGCCGCCCAGCACATCGCGCTGGTGTAGGTATGCACTTCGGTGCGGCCGCGGAATTCCCACAGGCCCGCGTCGGGCACGTCGTGCAGTGCGAAAGCCTGTTCACCCAGCGGTTCCAGCCGAGCGAAGGTGTGGCTGTCACCCGGATCCTGCAGGCGACGGTCGAAGAACAGCTGGGTGGAGGCCAGCACCACGCTGCCGTACACATCGTGCTGGCGCTGTACCCAGGCCAGGTTGCCGCGCCGCACC
>NZ_JBFRFE010000060.1:0-11357 GCF_052114665.1 Stenotrophomonas sp. 2YAF22
CATCCATGTGCGCCACCCTACGGGCCGGCTACGCCGTTCCGCGCTGCTCCTGCAGCGCGGTGCACGAGCAAAGAAAGCGACACCCCTCCGCGGTCGCGGAAAAGGGCAGCCGGGAACCCCCGGCGAACCCATTCAATCCTTCCCGCGTGCCATCGCCTGGAACACGCCATCGCGGCGCACCCACAGGTGGAACAGGGCCGCACCCACGTGCATCAGCACCGTGGCGAACAATACGTAGGCCAGCAGGCTGTGCGCATTGCGCAGCGCGGCGTATAGCGCTGGCGTGTGCGGCACGATCGGCGGCAGGTGCAGGCCACCGCCCAGCACGATCGGGTAGCCGCCGGCCGACAGCATCGCCCAGCCGATCAACGGCATCGCCAGCATCAACGCGTACAGCATCCAGTGCGAAGCCTTCGCCGCCAGCACCTGCCACGCGGGAAGGTCCGCTGGCAGCGGCGGTGGGCGATGGCGCAGGCGGTTGTACAGGCGCAGCACCGCCAGCAGCAGGATGGCGATACCCAGCGGCCGGTGCAGGTCGATCAGCATGGGGCGCAGGTGCAGCGAGGCGACCATGGTCACGCCGATGAACAGCATGGCGATGATCATCAGCGCCATGGACCAGTGCAGCACCCGGGCGAGCAGGTTGAAGTGGCCGTTGCCGGTGCTCATCGTGCCTCCCCCTTCGTTTGTGCCGCCGCACCGCTGGCGCGCTCGCGCTCGCGGCGGTTGAACGACTGCGAATACACCGCCGAGCGCGCAGCCAGGATCGGGTCATCGCTGCCGCGTACGCCGCTGGGCACGATCAGCGGATCGAAGTTGAGCTGGCCGCAGGCGCCTTCTTCCTGCGACTGCATGCGGTCGAGGCTGAGCACGCCGGCCACCACCTGTTCGCGCGATTCAGGCCACGGCACCGAGGGATCATCGATGGCATCGCCCGGCGCGGCCAGGCTGACCACCAGGTTCCAGCGCACCGGGCCGGTGGCTAGGCGCTGCCGCAGTTCCTGGCTGAGGAAATCGACATTGGCCTGCTTGCGTGCCTCTGCATCCATCTCCACCAGCGGCGCCTGCGGCTGCCAGCGCCAGCGCACCGCGCGTTTCTGTCCCTGCGCGTTGGTGAACCAGAAACTGTTGACGCTGTTGAACGTGGTGTTGGCCCAGCTGCTGGTCCACGGTGCGCTCTTGGCCCATTGCTGGAAGGCCTGTGCGCTGGGGTACCTGGCCAGCACGGCCGCCATCTTCTGCGGGTCGGGCTTGCCGGTGGCCGGGTCCGGAATCTGCGCGCGGGTCTGCTCGTAGAACGCCTCGGCGGTGGGCACGGCGAAGAACGGGAAGCTGTTCATCGCCATCCGCCATTCCTGCCCGTCATCGCTCACCAGCTGCACGGCGATGCTGCGCACGCGCGCGCTGCCATCGGCGCCGTGCGGATCACCACCGCCGATCGACAGCCGGCCCAGCACCGGAACCTTCGCCTGCGAGAACACCCGCGCGCTGGACAGCGTGGGCGCCTGCGCGCTGGGTTCGAACCAGCCGCTCACGCACACGCCTTTGCTGTGCGCGCGGCGGAAGCCGGGATGCGCAGGGCCGGTGGCCTCGATGGTGTCGGTGAAACGCTGTGCGGTCAGCCGGTCGCGCCCGATCCAGCCGGCCAGCCAAGCGAAGGCGAGGGCGACGATGCCCAGGATCAGTGCGATCAGCGCGATCCAGGGCAAGGGTGAATGCCGGCGCGGCGCGCCCGGCTCCTGGCCGGCGCGGGTGTAGCGGAAGAGCGACATGGTCGGATTCCTGCCTTCACGGATGTGTGGGTGGGCGACCACCACATCCTCGCAGAACCCGACCGGGGCCGAAATTCAATTTTTCGTCAGATTTGCAGGGTGATGCAGTGCCGACCAAGGTCGGCACCCACTGGCATGGGTGGCGCCGGGCCATGCCCGGCAGCTCCATCAGCCGTAACGTGCCTTCAGCATCGTCCAGGCCGAACGCAGGGCCAGGGCTTCGCCACCGGCCGGGCGGCCCGGGCGCTCGCCATCGTTCCAGGCATACACGTCAAGATGTGCCCAGCGCTGTCCGTCTTCCAGGAAGCGTTCCAGGTACAGCGCGGCGGTGACCGAGCCGGCCATGCGCGAACCGGCATTGGCCAGGTCGGCGATACCGCTGCTCAGGTAACGCAGGTACGGACGCCACAGCGGCATGCGCCACACCGGATCACGGGTGGCATCGCCGGCCTGCAGCCACTGCTGGGCCACCGTGTCATCGTTGCTGAACAGCGCCGGCAGATCCGGACCCAGCGCGATGCGCGCCGCGCCCGTCAGGGTAGCGAAGTCCAGCACAAGGTCCGGCTTCTGCTCACCGGCGAACGTCAGCGCGTCGCACAGGATCACCCGACCTTCGGCATCGGTGTTGTCGATCTCCACGCTCAGGCCCTTGCGGGTGGCGATCACTTCGCCCGGACGGAAGGCATCCGGGCCGATCGCATTTTCCACGGCCGGTACCAGCAGGGTCAGGCGCACCGGCAGCTGCTGGGCCATCACCAGCCCGGCCAGGGCCAGCGCGTGGGCGGCGCCGCCCATGTCCTTCTTCATGTTGCGCATGCCATCGGCCGGCTTGATGTCCAGGCCGCCGGTATCGAAGCACACGCCCTTGCCGACCAGCGCCAGCGCCGGGTCGGTCTCCTTGCCCCAGCGCAGCACGATCAGCCGCGGCGCACGGTGCGAGGCACGGCCCACCGCATGGATGGCCGGGAAGTTCTGCGCCAGCAGTTCGTCGCCGGTGATGGCTTCCACCTGCGCGCCATGCGCTTCAGCCAGGGCACGCGCGGCGTCTTCCAGCTGCTGCGGGCCCATGTCTTCGGTCGGCGTGTTGACCCAGTCACGCACGCGCAGGCTGGCGGCGATCAGGTCGGCCACCTCACCGGTCGGTGCGGCAACAAGCTGGGCCGGCGCGCGGTTGCGCTTGCGGTAGCGGTCGAAGCGGTAGCTGCCCAGGCCCCAGCCCAGCTGCAGCAGTGCCTGCTCGGCGGCCGGCAGTTCGCTGGCCAACTGCCACACGCTGCCTTCCGGCAGGGCATGTGGTGCATGGGCGTAGCTGTAGGCATCGGCACGATCGCCAACGCCGATCACCGCGCCAGCCAGGCCATCGGCGCCGGGCAGCAGCGCAACCGAATGCGCGCCCGCAGTGAAGCCCTGCGACTTCAACCACGCCTGGGTGGCAGCGGATTGGCTGTTCTTCCACGCCTCGAACTGGCTGCGGTCCAGCACGTGCAACGGCAGCGCGGCGGTGGTGTCGGCGGTGAAACCAGTGATCTCGCTCATGCGTCAGGTACTCCGGGATGCGTCAGCGTCGGCGGCGTCGAGGTTGGCATCGAGCCAATCGGCCAGGCCGGTGAGGGTGTCGAACTGCAGGTCAGGCTGCAGCTGCGGATGGTTCCAGGTGGCCGCTTCACGGTTGATCCAGCAGCCGCGCAGGCCGGCAGCCATCGCGCCGGCCACGTCCATCTCGACGTGGTCGCCCACGTGCAGCACCTGCGCCGGGGCGACGCCCAAGCGGTCGCAGGCAGCGTGGAAAATGCTCGCTTCCGGCTTGGCCGCGCCATGCTCGCGCGCGCCCAGCTGGAAGCTGAAGTGATGGGCCAGGCCGATCCGTTCCAGATCGGCGTTGCCGTTGCTCAACGCGGCCACCGGCACCCGCGCGGCGATACGCGCCAGTGCGTCGAGCGCATCGGGGTAGCACTCCACCTGATTGCGGGCGGCGTAGAACACTTCATATGCCGGTTCCAGAAGGTCCAGGCTGGCGCCGCTGTTTTCCAGCGCCTCCTGGATCGTCAGCCGGCGCAGCGCGCTCAGGTCGAAATGCAGGTGGGGGTTGTCGCGGAACGAGCGCTCGCGCAGTTCGCGCATGGCCGCCACCGGATACATCGCGGCGGTGGCGGGGCTGTGTTCACGCATCCAGTCGAACAGGACCTGGTCGATGCGGGCGCCGATCGGAGCGAACGGCCACAGCGTATCGTCGAGGTCGAGGGTGATGGCTAGGACAGGAAATTTCACCCCGCCATTCTACGCCTGCCCGCGCGGGCTTTCATGCGCCGCGGCGGGCTTGGGTCACTGCAGGGTGCGTCAGCGCAGGTCGTAGGAGCAGCCAATGGTGGTCTGGCCGTCGAACCGCTGCACATCCAGGTTGTGCCGGCCCACTTCCCGCGAATAGGTACCTGCCACCGGATTGGACAGCTTCGCCAGTGCCGCGATCTGTTCGACGCTGGCAGTGCTGAAGTACGCGGTGAAACTGTCGACGCCATCCTCGCCGCTGTCGCCGTCGTACACCTGCAGGCGGGTCACGGGCTGGCCCAGCACCATCAGTGGCGTGGTCAACCGGAACTCGCCGCTGGACTCGCCGTTTTCCGCCCGCAGCGGGGGCGGCGCCAGCAGCTGCGCCATGGCTTCGAACTGCTTGGGGGTGAGGTGGCGCTTGCAGGTGACTGCTTCGACCAGCTGGGTACGCGCCTGGTCGGCAGCCGGTGGCGTCGCGGCGAAAGCAGGGGTGGCAAGGCAGGCGAGGGCGAGGCAGCGTGTGGCGAACGAGGTCATCCGAACGGATCCATCCGAAAAAAGGGGGAGTATTCTGCCAGTTCTTCCCTTGTTTCCGGTCCTGGCCCGCTCACTCCAGCAGGCGCGCCCAGCCCTGCATGCCCTCCAGTCGTGCCAGCACCAGCTTGATGCAGACCAGCAGTGGCACCGCCAGCAGCAGGCCGATCATGCCCCAGGCCCAGCCGAACACCATCAGCGCCAGGATCAGCACCAGCGGTGACAGTTTCATCTGCCGGCCAAGCACGATCGGGGTCACCAGCTGCCCTTCCAGGGTATGCAGGGTCAGGTAGGCGGCCGCAGGCAGCAGCGCCTGCAGCGGGTCGCGGAACTCGACGAAGCCCATCAGCAGCATCAACGCGACGCCGAGCAGCGGGCCGACATAGGGAGCGAAATTCAGCAGCGCCGCCACGGTTCCCCACAGCAGCGCCTCCTGCAGGCCGATGCCCAGCAGCATCAGCACCCCGGCCAACAGCAGGCCGACCACGGTGTTGATCACGCTGATGGTCAATACGTAGCGCGATACCTCATGCTCGATCGAGCGCAGGATGTCACTGGTGAAGCGCTGCTGCTGCCGGTTCGGGAACAGCGCGATCGCTGCACGCTGCAGGCTCTGGCCGTAGATCATGAAGAACAGCGTCAGCAGCACGACGGCCAGCACCGAGGCGGCCAAGCGCGGCGCACGGGTGAGCATGCGGTAGGGGTCGTCCAGCTGGGTGCGGATCACCTGCACCTTGCGGTTACCGTCGCCGCCGGCCACGCGCGCGAAATTCTCTGCGGCCTGGTTGGCCTGCTGCACCGGCTTGGTCAGGTCCTGCACTTGGCGGGCGACTTTGCGTAGCTGCTGCGGTGCTTCCTGTGCCCAGTCCATCGCCGGGCCGATCAGCTGCACCGCCAGCGCACCGGTCACGCCCAAGCCGGCGCCCAGCACCAGCAGGGCGCCGAGCGCGCGCGGAATCCACAGTTTCTGCAGCAGGCGCAGGATGGGGTTGCCGACCAGGGCGAAGAACATCGCCAGCAGGACCGGCAGGATGATGTCCTGCGCCGCCCACAGGGTGAACGCCACGGCCAAGGTCGCCAGGATCACCAGCGACATCGGGCCACGTGGGCGCGAGGGGGGCGGCAGGGGTGCGGACTCGTCCGGCGCAGGCGACGACGGGGACAACAGGGACTCGCTCATCGACGCACCGACCAGAAAGAGAAGCCCATTATCGGCCCGCCGCGATCAACGCGGCGGGTAAGGTTCGTCAACGTTCGGACAACTCGGTCGCCGCTTCGGCGGGACGGGGCTCATGCAGCTCGGGCTCGGCCACCGGGCGTGCTGCCGGTCGTGCCGCGGCAGCGGATGGCGGCCCGGCCGCTTCATCCACCTGGTCGGCGGCATCGTCTGCGGTTTCCGCCGCCTGCGCCGCCACCACCGAAGCAAACGCGGCCTGGGCGCTGGCGAACAGGCTGGACACCGAACCGACCATCTGCAGCCAACGCGCTCCGTTGACCTTGCCCGGAACCTCCAGCTTGCCGGCGATGAACCCGCCGGCCAGACCCACCACCACGATGCGCAGTGGCGACCAGCCCTGTCGCCAGACCTGGCTGAGCACGTTCCAGTGGTCCTGGGTCTCGCCGAGGCGCACGGCCATCACCTGTTCGCAACGTTTCACACGCCGCTGCAGTGCACCGAACTTCATGGCTTGCCCTCCGGGATCTGCACGCCGGCATCGGGATCATCATCGGTGGGCTCATCGAACAGGCCCAACCGGGACAACTGACGCCGGGTGGCGTGCATGCCGGTGTGGTGGAAGAAGTACGAAACGCGCCAGATCGCATAGCCGGTAACGGCCAGGCTCAGCAACGAGGTGATCAGCAGGGCCTGCAGCCAGCTCAGGCCGAAGCTCTGCAGCAGGGCGATGAGGGTAGCGGCCAGCAGCAGCCAGGCCGACGCACCGAACACGATGGCGACGCCGGCCCAGGCCAATGCGCGGCCGAATGCGCTGCGCGCCAGCGCGAAGTCCGCCGACGCCAATCGGCGCAGCGAACGCAGCGAGTGCTTGGCCGAATCGGCAGTCGCCCGGCCGGCTGCGCCGACCTGGCGGATGCTTTCGTCCAACGGCGGCGTGGCCGCCGGATCAGGACGTTGCGTGGTGTCTTCGCTCACGCCGCAGCTTACTTGTCGCTGCCGCGGGCCAGCTTGGCGATGATCCAGCCGGTAGCGAAGGCCACGCCGAACGAGGCCAGCGGACGTTCGCGGATCAGCTCAGCAGCGCTGTCGATCAGGTCCTTGCCCTTGTCCATCAGCGCGTCGACCTGTTCCTTGGCGGCGGCACCACCGAACTCGGCAGCAGCCAGGCCCGACAGCGCGCTGTCGGAAAGTTCAGCCTTGACGTTGGCCTTGCCGATGCGCAGTTCATCGGTCGCGGCGCCGGTAGCGCCCTTGATCGCACCGCCGGCAGCGCTGGCGGCCTGCTTCAGGTGGGAACCGGCTTCACCCAGGTGGTCCTTCAGGTTCTCGGTATTGGTGGGGCTCATCGAATCACTCCTGTTGCGATGGGGGAACGGGCGATCGGCGCTTGGCCGACCTGGACGTACAGCAATAGCATCACGTGGGTATAGGGGGCGTTACGGCCAGGCGATCAGCGCATCACCAACTGGCCCTGCTGCTGCCCATTGTTGCGCAGCACGCGCAGCACCAGGGTGGGCGGGCGCTGCTGGAAATTGGCGCGCCAGCTGGCCAGGTCGGCGAACTCGCCCACCGTGGCATCGGTGATGATGTCGCCCTGCTGCAGGCYGTTGGTCGCAGCGCGGCTGCCGCGCTTGACCTCGCTGACCAGCACGCCGCCCACCCCGGACTGGCGCAGCGATTCCGGCAGGTCGACGAAGCTGGCACCGGTCAGGCGCGGGTCCAGGCTCTCGCCGCTGACCACGCGTGCCTGTTCCTTCAGCGTTGCCTTGATCTGCAGCGGCTTGCCTTCGCGGCGAACGTCCAGGGTCAGCACGCTGCCCACCGCCGCCAGGCCTTCCACGTTGTGCAGTGCTTCGGCACTGTCCACACGCTGGCCGTTGGCCGAGACCACCACGTCGCCCGGTTTCAATCCCGCAGCGGCACCGGCCGAACCGGCCAGCACGCGGGTTACCAGGGCGCCACGGGTTTCGCCCAGGCCCAGGCCCTGCGCGATCTGCGCGCTCAGGTTCTGGCTTTCGATGCCCAGCGTGCCGCGCACCACCACGCCATGCTTGACCAGCTGGTCCACCACGCTGCGGGCCAGGTTCGAGGGAATGGCCAGGCCCAGGCCGATGTTGCCGGCCATGCTGCCCTGCGGATTGAAGCTGGCGGTGTTGATGCCCACCAGCTGGCCCTGCAGGTTGACCAGCGCGCCACCGGAATTTCCCGGGTTGATCGATGCATCGGTCTGGATGAAGTTCTGGTAGCCCAGCCCGCGGATGCCACTGCGGCCCACCGCCGAGACGATGCCCGAGGTGACCGTCTGGCTGAAACCGAACGGATTGCCGATGGCAACCACGAAGTCGCCCACCCGCAGCTGGTCGCTGTTGCCCAGCTTGATGTCGGTCAGGTTCTGCGCCGGAATGCGGATCAGCGCGATGTCGGTGTCGCGGTCCGAGCCGAGGAACTCTGCCTTTACCGTGCGCCCATCCGCCAGTGTCACCTGCACGTCATCGGCATTGTCGATGACATGGTGGTTGGTCAGCACCAGCCCTTCGGTGGCATCGATGATGACGCCCGAACCGAGTGACTCGTTGATCCGCTCCTGCGGGATGTCCGGGAACAGGCGTCGGAAGAACGGGTCGTTGAAGAACGGGTTGCGTACCCGCACCACCTGCTTGGTGTTGACGCTGACCACCGCCGGCATCGCTTTTTCCAGCATCGGTGCAAGCGAAGGCACCGCCTGCCCGGCGACTGCGGCCGGCAGCGCTGCGGACGTGGGCAGTACCGCCGGCAGCGGAGCGGCGTCGGCACGGTTGTCCAGGTGCGCATTGAGGCCGGTGGCAACGAAGCCGCCGAAGGCAGCGGCGATTGCGAGCGTAAGCAGGGTGGGAAGCGGTCGCATGGGAGTCGGTTCGCAGGCTGAGGTAGGGGCCATTGACGCATACGGTAGAACAAGCTGAATGAGTGTGTCGCGATCTGGATAAATGCCCCATGAAAATCCGACCCGCGCCGAGGGCGCCGGACAGCCGACGCGCGCACCACAACGCTGTTCGCGACAGCCGCGATCGCGCGCCGTCAGGCATGCCGGCAGCGCCTTGATACACCGTGACACTTGCGCAGTTCCGCGCATCCCGACCTTGCGATGACGCTCAGTGCTACGCGGATGTGTGGCTGCCGCCAGTGCCTGCATCGGTACCCCAGCAACCGGCAGGCTGTGCAGCACACTGCTTAAAAAAAGGGATTTCCTGACTGCGGGGCGCGTCAGCGGCCGCCATCGCTTACATCAGTTGCGTCGCACCGGATGCGATTGACCAGGCGTGCCCGTTCCACGATAGCCATTGTCGGTATAGCATCGCCCCGTTTTGACAATCCAGGCCCCTAGGAGGGCAACATGAGCAACGGTAATGGTGTGTCGGTCGTGACCGACGCCGTCGAGAACGTGAAAGAAACCGCCACCAACGTCGGCGAGACCATCGCCCACGCCGCCGAAGACGCAGTGAAGTCGGTCAAGAAGACCGTCAAGCGCGCCCGCAAGGCTGCCACCACCCGCGTCGCCAAGGCCAAGAAGGTCGTGGCCAAGGTCGAGAAGACCGTTGCCAAGAAGGCCGAGAAGGCCGCCAAGTCGGTCGGCAAGACCGTCGCCAACGCCAAGAAGAAGCTGGAAGCGGCCAAGAAGAACGCCAAGGCCGAAGCTGCTGCCCTGAAGAAGGAAGTGGCCAAGAAGAAGGCGGCTGCCGGCAAGACCGTGACCAAGAAGGCTGCTGCTGCCAAGAAGACCACCAAGGCTGCCGGCAAGAAGGTCGCCACCGTGAAGAAGGCCGCCACCAAGAAGGTTGCGACCGCCAAGAAGGCTGTGGCCAAGAAGACCGCTGCTGCCAAGAAGGTTGTCGGCAAGAAGGTCGCTACCGCCAAGAAGGCTGTAGCCAAGAAGACCGTGGCCGCCAAGAAGGTTGCCGGCAAGAAGGTCGCTACCGCCAAGAAGGCTGTGGCCAAGAAGACTGTCGCTGCCAAGAAGGTCGTCGGCAAGAAGACCGCTGCTGCCAAGAAGGTTGTCGGCAAGAAGACCGTCGCTGCCAAGAAGGTTGTCGGCAAGAAGACCGTCGCTGCCAAGAAGGTCGTCGGCAAGAAGACCGCCGCTGCCAAGAAGGTTGTCGGCAAGAAGACCGCCGTCGCCAAGAAGGTTGTCGGCAAGAAGGTCGCCGCTACCCGCAAGACCGTCGCCAAGAAGGCTGCACCGCTGAAGAAGGCTGTGGCCAAGAAGGCTCCGGCCAAGAAGGCCGTGCGCAAGGCTGCCAAGCGCAAGTAATCGCGCGTGGTTCGAAGGCCCTTCCGCTCATCGGGCGGGAGGGCCTTCTGCGTTTTCGGGGGCGCTCATCCGCGCCTGACGTGGATCTGCGGCAGCAGGCTGGGGCAAGATGAAGGTCTTCCGCAGGAGCTGTAACCATGGGCGGTATCGATTTCAGTTCCTGGCAGGGCGTGCTGTCCACCCTGGCCGGGTTGGTCCTGATCACCCTGCTCGGCGTGGGTATCCGCCTGCTGGTGATGCAGACCCTGCAGCAGCGCCGCGAACGCGAGAACCGCCAGATCAACGAGCGGCTGCGTACCTTGATGGCGGCCTACAAGACGCTGGGCGGCTCCTTCACCGGTGAGCTGGGGGTCGATCCAACCCACCTGCGCGACCTGCGCCAGCGGGCCCACGAAGAAGGCATCGCCGAGCCGGGCTCGGATCGGGCCCGGCGCATCCGCGATGCGGTCGAAGCGGCCTTGTCGGACATCCTGCTGCTGGGCACCGACGAGCAGGTACGGCTGGCCGCGCGCGCTGCCAGTGAACTGGCACAGGGGCGTGCGGTGCACACATACGAACTGGTGATCTCGCTGCGCGACTTCGTCCGCGAGGCGCTGGACCTTGCGCCGGTACCGGCCGACCTGGAGATCCCGCGCCAGGGGCCTACCCGCCCTGCGGGCAGCGGTGGCGGAAGTGGCAAGGGCCGCAACGAGGGCGAAGCCAAGGGCGGTCGCACCGGTGGAGGTGGCGGCGGCATGGGTGCCGGAATGGGCGGGCTGGGTGTTGGTGCAGGTGCTGCGCTGGGTGCCGGCCACGCGGCCGGTGAGGATGAAGCGGGCGCCCGCTGAGGACGCCCGCGCGGGTCAGCGCTTGAGTTCGAAGATCGGTTCGAATCCGCCGTAGATCATCCGTGCACCGTCGAACGGCATGGGATTCTTCGACGGGTCCAACCGCGGGTCTTCCATCATTTTCTGCATGCCTGCATCGCGGGTGGCCTTGTCCGGCCACTCGATCCAGGAAAACACCACTGTTTCCTCCGCCGTGGCTTTCACCGCGCCGAAGAAGTCGGTGGTCTTGCCGTGCGGCACGTCATCGCCCCAGCACTCGACCACGCGCAGTGCCCCATATTCCAGGAACACCACGTCGCCGGTACGGGCGTGGGCGAGGAATTTCTCCTTGTTGGCGGTCGGCACCGCCAGTACGAAACCATCGATGTAGCTCATCGCTTGCCTCCGGAATGGACCGTGCCAGGTGCACGGCCTTCATTGAGTCGACGCTTCACGGTGCGGCAAATCGACATCGGCTGCCGTCTCGTTGATATCGAAGCGCGTGCGCGTAC
>NZ_JBFRFE010000061.1:0-11228 GCF_052114665.1 Stenotrophomonas sp. 2YAF22
GATGGCGCGACGACAGGACACTGTCACACGGGCCGGCCACCATGCCGGCCCAACCCCTTTCTTTCGTGAGGTAATCCCGTGGAAATCACTGCTTCCCTGGTCAAGGAACTGCGCGAGCGCACTGGCGCCGGCATGATGGAATGCAAGAAGGCGCTCACCGAGGCCGGCGGCAACATCGACGCCGCTGCTGAAGCGCTGCGCAAGTCCGGCGCTGCCAAGGCCGACAAGAAGGCTGACCGCGTGGCCGCCGAAGGTCGTCTGGGCCTGGCCCAGGACGGCGGCAAGGCCGTGCTGGTCGAGATCAACTCGGAAACCGACTTCGTCGCCAACGACATCAACTTCAAGAACTTCGTCGATTCCGTCGCTGCCGCTGCACTGGCATCGGGCGCCGCCGACGTGGAAGCCCTGAAGTCGGCCACCCTGCCGACCGGCCAGACCGTCGAAGAAACCCGCGCGACCGCCGTGCAGACCCTGGGTGAGAACATCCAGATCCGTCGCCTGGTCAAGCTGGACACCACCGGCAACGTCGGTTCCTACGTCCACACCAACGGCAAGGTCGGCGTGCTGGTCGACCTGATCGGTGGCGACGCCGAACTGGCTCGCGGCCTGGCCATGCACGTGGCTGCGCTGAAGCCGCCGCACAACAAGGCCGCCGATGTGCCGGCCGAGTTCGTGGAAAAGGAAAAGGAAATCGAACTGGCCAAGATGTCCGAGAAGGACAAGTCCAAGCCGGCCGACATCCTGGAAAAGATCATCAGCGGCAAGATCAACAAGATCGTCAGCGAAGTGACCCTGTACGGCCAGAGCTACGTGCTGGACGGCGACAAGACCGTCGAGCAGGTGGTCAAGGCCGCCGGCGCCGACGTGGCTGGCTTCCAGCTGCTGGTCGTTGGCGAAGGCATCGAGAAGGTGGTGGAAGACTACGCCGCCGAAGTKGCCAAGGCGATGCAGGTCTGATTCCAGCCTCACGGCTGTAATGAAACCAGAAGGAGCCGCGGGAAACCGCGGCTCTTTTTTTATGCCGGTGGGCCTGTGGGTGCCCCTCACCTGTGGGTGGCCGAATCTGTGGGTGCGCACCGTTGGTGCGCACACCGACACCTTTGCGTTGCAAGCGAATCAAGCCGATACTCGGCACAGGGAACCTGCAGTCACATAACAGGAACGAAATTCGCAGACTGTGATGCATTCCTAGGTATTCTTGTCCTAATGGAATTGAACGACCCGACATGCCTCCCGAGCTGACAGCTGCACTGGCGCTTTGCCGCAACCTCCCCTCGCCGCCCGGTATTGCCTTGCGCATCATCGAACTGGCCCAGGACCCGGAAGCGGACATCGCGACCGCTGCGGACATCATCGCCATCGACATGGCGTTGAGTGCACGCATGCTGCGTATCGCCAATTCACCGCTGTACGCCAGCCGGCGCCGGATCGAGAACCTCGGCCAGGCGCTGACCATGCTCGGGCTGAACGCTACGATCAGCCTCGCCCTGGGCTTCACTGTCACCCAGGGCCTGACCGGCAAAGGCGGCGCCGACCACGACCTGCGCCAACGCGCCTGGAAGCGCAGCATCCTCAGCGCGCTGGCGGCCAGCCAGCTCGGCCAGGCCCGCGGCCTGCGCCGACTGGAGGAGCTGATGCTGGCCGGACTGCTGCAGGACATGGGCGTGCTGTGCCTGGCCCAGGCCGAATCCGAACGCTACCTGCCCCTGCTGCGCGAAGCGCGCGACAACCCTGATCTGATCGCGCGCGAGCGCCAGGAACTCGGCTGCAGCCACGCCGACGTCGGCGCCTGGGTCGCCGAGGAGTGGGGCCTGCCGCGCTACCTGGTCGACAGCATCCGCCACAGCGAAGACGAAGGCACCGCCGAGAATCCATTCCAGGCCTGCGTACAGCTGTCTGGAGCCGTTGCCGACATCTGGCTGGATGAAGACGCCGATACCGCCCGCGAAAGCGCCCTGCAGCAGGTCCACGACCGACTGCAGATGGACAGCGCCCGCTTCGACCAGGTCCTGGCCCGGATCAGCGAAGCGCTGCCGGACATCGCCAGCCTGTTCGAGAACGGCCTGAATTCACCGGCACGCGTGCGCGAGCTGATCGACCACGCCCAGGAGCTGGCCACCCTGCGCAACCTGCGCGAACTGCAGGATGCCGACCAGGCCCGCCGTCGCGCCGATGAATTCGAGGCCCGCGCCAAGCGCCTGGCCGACCAGGCCCATCGCGACGCCCTGACCGGCGTCCTCAATCGCCGCCAGCTCGAAGCCGTGCTTGAGCAGGAGTTCCTGCGCGCCGGCCGCCATGGCTGGCCATTGTCGGTAGCGTTCATCGACCTGGACGATTTCAAGAAGATCAACGACGCGCACGGCCACCTGACCGGCGATGAGGTGCTGCGCGCCTTCGCCGGCAAACTGCAGGGGCAACTGCGCAACAGCGACACCGTGGCCCGTTTCGGCGGCGAGGAGTTCGTCGCGCTGCTGCCCAATACCAGCGAATCGGTCGCCCTTGACGTGATCCGCCGCGTGCTGGCCAATATCGTCGCCACCCCGATGGCGGAACTGGAAGGCGGCCCGCTGTTCATCACCTTCTCGGCCGGCGTGGCCACCCAAGGTGGTTACGAGCGTTTTGCCGGTGTGCAGGACCTCCTGCGCGCCGCAGATGACGTGCTCTACCGCTCCAAGAACCTGGGCCGCAACCGGGTCATCGCGCGCTCTCCCGGCGAACTGGGGCATGATGAACTGTCTGCCACTGCGGGCGCCGAGCTTGGCTGAATGGTGCGCCCCGGATGCACGGGGCACACCGGCATTTTGCGCCGCAGTGCACAAAACGCTTTGGCCGCGCGCCGCTTGCGCGTAGAATCGCCCGCGATTTCCACGCACCCGAGGTCCCTATGTCCAAGCTCGCCTATCGCCGCATCCTGTTGAAACTTTCCGGGGAGGCGCTGATGGGAGATGAGGACTACGGCATCGACCCCAAGATCATCAATCGCCTGGCCCGTGAGGTCGTCGAGGCCCAGCAGGCTGGCGCCGAAGTCGCACTGGTCATCGGTGGCGGCAACATCTTCCGCGGCGCAGGCCTGGCCGCTGGCGGCATGGACCGGGTCACCGGYGACCAGATGGGCATGCTGGCCACGGTCATCAACGCGCTGGCCATGCAGGATGCGCTGGAAAAAGTGGGCGCCAAGGCCCGCGTGATGAGCGCGATCAAGATCAACGACGTGTGCGAGGACTACATCCGCCGCCGCGCCATCCGCCATCTGGAAAAGGGCCGCCTGGTGATCTTCGCCGCTGGCGTCGGCAGCCCGTTCTTCACCACCGACTCGGGCGCCGCCCTGCGCGCGATCGAGATCGGCGCCGACCTGCTGCTGAAGGCAACCAAGGTCGATGGCGTGTACGACAAGGATCCGAACAAGTACAGCGACGCCGTCCGCTTCGACAGCCTGAGCTACGACGAAGTGATCCGCCGTGGCCTGGAAGTGATGGATACCGCCGCCTTCGCCCTGGCCCGTGACAGCGACCTGCCGATGCGCGTGTTCGACATGGGCCAGCCGGGCGAGCTGCTGAAGATCCTGCACGGCGAGAACATCGGCACCCTCGTCCAGGGCCGCGATCCGGCCTGAGGCTGAGCGCAAGGCGACCTCCGGGCCGATTCAGGCCCGGCGGCGTCCCGTATTCGCCTATAATCGCCCGATTCCAGTTACATCCAGGACCCTGGCGATGCTCAACGACATCAAGAACAACGCGCAGACGCGCATGGCCAAGAGCATCGACGCTCTTAAGCACACCCTCACCTCGATCCGCACCGGCCGCGCAACGCCGGCCCTGCTGGACCGCGTCACGGTCAATGCTTACGGCAACGCCAGCACGCCGCTGAACCAGGTAGCGTCCATTTCCAACCCCGACGCCCACTCCCTGCTGGTCACGCCCTTCGACAAGAGCATGATCAAGGAGATCGAGAAGGGCCTGTACAACATCGAGCTGACCCCGAACACCATCGGCACCTCGATCCGCGTCAACCTGCCGCCGCCGACCGAAGAGCGCCGCAAGGAACTGGCCAAGCAGGTACAGAAGGAAGGCGAAGGCGCCAAGATCGCCGTGCGCAACATCCGCCAGGATGCGAACAAGGAAGTCGCCAAGCTGCTGAAGGACAAGGTCATCAGCGAAGACGAGAAGAAGCGCGGCGAAGACGATATCCAGAAGTTGACCGACGCCAACATCAAGGATATCGACAAGGTCGTCGCCGACAAGGAAAAGGAACTGATGTCGGTCTGAAGTCGATGCCTTCAGTCCCGCCTCCCCTGCCGGCCGCCCTCCCGCGCCACGTCGCCATCATCATGGATGGCAACGGGCGTTGGGCACAGCAGCGCCGTCGCCCCCGCGTGATCGGCCATCGAGCCGGTGCGCGCGCGGTCAACCGTACCATCGAGCGCTGCCTGGAACTGGGCATTCCGGCGCTGACCCTGTTCGCGTTCTCCAGCGAGAACTGGGGCCGGCCGCAGGACGAAGTCGACGCGTTGATGAAGCTGTTCCTCGGCGCGCTCGACCGCGAAGTGGACGAGCTGCATCGGCGCGGCGTGCGCGTGCGCTTCATCGGCGAACGCGAGCGCTTCGGTGCCGCCCTGGTCAGTCGCATGCAGCTGGCCGAACAGCGCACCGCCGACAACCGCGCCCTGACCCTGTCGATCGCCGCGAGCTATGGTGGCCGTCAGGACATCGCCCGTGCCGCACGCGCGTTGGCCGCTGAAGTGGCCGCCGGCCGCCTGCTCCCCGAGCAGATCGACGAATCCCTGCTGGGGCGACAGGTGGCTCTGGCCGACCTGCCGCCACCGGACCTGTTCATCCGCACTGGCGGCGATACCCGCATCAGCAATTTCCTGCTGTGGCAGCTGGCGTATACCGAGCTGTGGTTCACCGAAGCGCTGTGGCCGGATTTCGACGCCACGCAGCTGCAGCTGGCGCTGGATGCCTACGCCAGCCGCGAGCGCCGCTTCGGCCTGACCAGCGCCCAGATCGCCGCCCTGGCCACCGAGACGTCCAGCCCATGACCAAGACCCGAGTCCTCGCCGCGCTGATCATGGCGCCGGTCGCCATTGCTGCGATCCTGTTGCTGCCCACGCAATGGCTGGCCGCCGCCGCCGCTGCCGTGCTGCTGATCGGCCTGTGGGAATGGCTGAAGCTGGCCGATGTCGAAGACACCCTCGCCCGCACCGTGCTGCTGGTCCTCAACCTGGTGCTGATGGTGCTGCTGGTGTGGGCCGATGCCGGCACGCTGGTGCTGTTCCAGATCGCGACCCTGGTGGGCGTGGCCTGGTGGCTGGGCGCGCTGGTGTGGCTGCGCTTCTTCAACTTCGGCGCGCAGCCTGGCAGTCCGGCGCGCATCCTCAAGCTGCTGGCCGGCACCCTGGCCATCGTGCCGGCGTGGGCTGCGCTGGTACTGATCCATGCCGGCGGCGACCCGCCGGGCCATCAGGGCCACCTGTGGCTGCTGGCCGCGCTGGCGCTGGTATGGGCCGCCGATTCGGGCGCCTACTTCGCTGGCCGTCACTTCGGAAAGCATAAGCTGGCACCGCGGATCAGCCCGAACAAGACCTGGGAAGGCCTCGTCGGTGGGCTGATCGCCGGTGTTGCGGTGGCCGTCGGCCTGGGCTGGCTGGCCGGCATCGATGCCGCGCACCTGCCGGGCCTGCTGGTCACCTCGGTGGTGGCAGTATTCGCCTCGGTACTGGGTGACCTGTTCGAAAGCCTGATCAAGCGCCATGCCGGCGCTAAGGATTCAGGCCACCTGATCCCCGGCCACGGCGGCGTGCTCGACCGCGTCGACGGCGTGCTGGCGGCCATCCCGGTGTTCGCACTGGGCAAGGAAATCTTCGGGTTCTGACCATGGATGCTGCTGCAGACCTGCGCCGGGTCGCCGTGTTCGGCGCCACCGGCTCGATTGGTGCCTCCACGCTTGACGTGATCGCCCGCCATCCGCTGCGTTACCAGGCCACCGTGCTCGCCGCCGGTCGCCAGGTACAGGCACTGCTGGCCCTGTGCCGGCAGCACCGGCCCGCGCATGCGGTGATCGCCGATGAAACCCTGTATGCGGAACTGCGTGACGGCCTGCGCGATGCCGGCCTGGCCACCCAGGCCCACGCCGGCCATGCCGCTCTGGACCAGCTGGCGGCCAGTGACGCCTGCGACACCGTGGTTGCCGCGATCGTCGGCGCCGCCGGCCTGTCCTCGACCCTGGCCGCCGCTGCGGCCGGCAAGCGCATCCTCCTGGCCAACAAGGAATCGCTGGTGCTGGCCGGCGAACTGCTGACCCGTACCGCCGAACGTGCCGGCGCCGAGATCATCCCGATCGACAGCGAGCACAGTGCGATCTTCCAGTGCCTGCGTTCACGTGATGCCAGCCTCGACGGTGCCGGCGTGCGCCGCATCCTGCTGACCGCCTCGGGTGGACCATTCCGCGGGCGCAGCCGCGCCGAACTGGAGCAGGTCACCCCGGCCCAGGCCGTGGCGCACCCGAAGTGGTCGATGGGGCCGAAGATCTCGGTCGATTCGGCGACGTTGATGAACAAGGGCCTGGAAGTGATCGAGGCCCACCATCTGTTCGGCATCCCCGGCGAGCGCATCGAGGTACTGGTGCACCCGCAGAGCCTGGTGCATTCACTGGTTGAGTTCGTTGACGGCTCCACACTGGCGCAGATGGGCTTGCCAGACATGCGCACCACCCTGGCCGTGGGCCTGGGCTGGCCGCAACGGATCGAATCGGGCGTCTCCGGGCTGGACCTGCTCGCCCAGGGCCGGCTGGATTTCGAGGCTCCCGACACTGACGCCTTCCCCTGCCTGGCCCTGGCGTGGCAGGCGATGCGCGCCGGTGGTACCGCCCCGGCCGTGCTGAACGCCGCCAACGAAGAGGCTGTTTCAGCGTTTCTTCAGGGCCGCATAGGCTTCCTGACCATTCCGACGCTGGTTGCTAACGCTCTTTCAACACTGCCGACCGAACCAGCCGATACACTTGAGGTTCTGTTGTCCGCCGACCAGCGGGCCCGCCAGCTGACCCTGAACGCCATCGCCGCCACCTGAACAGCGCACCCATCCCGTATGACGCCGCCGCCCGTGTCCGCCAATGTGAACCTGCATGACTGACTTCATCGGATCGGTCTGGTGGATGATCGTGAGCCTTGGGCTGCTGGTCACCTTCCACGAATTCGGGCATTACTGGGTCGGGCGCCTGTGCGGGGTCAAGGTGCTGCGCTTCTCGGTAGGCTTCGGCCGTCCGCTGTGGTCGCGCCGTGACCGCCATGGCACCGAGTTCGCCATTGCCGCCATCCCGCTGGGCGGCTATGTGAAATTCCTCGACGAACGCGAAGTCGAGGTCCATCCGCACGAACGTGGCCAGGCCTTCAACCACAAGACCGTGTGGCAGCGCATCGCCATCGTCGCGGCCGGCCCGATCGCCAACCTGCTGCTGTGCATCCTGCTGCTGTGGGCGATGTTCGTGATCGGCAAGCAGGACTATTCCGCAACCGTCGGCCGCGCTACCGGCATGGCCGCCACGGCCGGGCTCGGCAGCGGCGATCGCCTGCTGAGCGTGGACGGCCGCGATGTGATCACCCTGGGTGAGGCCAGCATGGCCCTTACCGCGGCGGCGATGGACCGTCGCGACGTGACCCTGCAGGTCCTCGACCCCGCAGACCAGCTGCGCGCGCGTACCCTGCCGCTGTCGCAGCTGCCGGCTGGTTTCGATGAACGCCGGGTTCCGATCCTGGCCGGCGTGTATTGGCGTGCGTGGCTGCAGCCCCCGCTGGTGGACAACATCGTGAAGGGTTCGGCTGCGGAGGGTCACCTGCAGACTGGCGATCTGATCGTGGCGATCGATGGGCAGCGCATCGACAGCGTCGAGCAGGCCATCAGCGAAGTGGGCAGCCTGGGCCGCCGCGGTGGCCCGGCGATGATCGAGGTGCTGCGTGGTGGCGAGCGCCTGGCGCTGGAGATCACCCCGCGTCAGGGCAAGGACGGCAAGGGCCAGCCCACCTGGCAGATCGGCGCGGGGTTTGCCGAGAGCTACAGCCCCGCCTACGACACCCTGCTCAAGTTCGGCCCACTGCAGTCCGTGACGGTGGCGGTGCGTGAAACCGGCAGGATGGCCGCCGACTCACTGGCCATGATGGGCCGGATCGTCACCGGCAAAGCCTCGCTGCAGAACGTTTCCGGCCCGGTCACCATTGCCCGGGTCGCCAATATTTCGGCCAAACGTGGCGTGGATTGGTTCATCCAGTTCCTCGCCCTGCTGTCGCTGAGCCTGTGCATCATCAACCTGCTGCCGATCCCCATCTTGGACGGCGGCCACCTGCTGTATTACCTTATCGAGTTGGTCAAGGGCAGCCCGCTGAGCGAGCGTGCCGTCGCCGCCGGCCAATACATCGGCCTGGCGTTGCTGGCCGGGCTGATGGGATTGGCGTTCTACAACGACATCCTCGGCCTGGTCCCGCGATGAACTTTTCCATGTTTTTGCCGTCTACAGCGTCGGCATCCCTTACCAATGAAATCGACCTTCCTACCGGACGTGACATGACGCGACTCCCCAATCGCCGCCTGCTGGCCCTCGCCCTCGCCGCCGTCACCGGCGCCCCCGCCCTGGCCCAGGCAGCCGAGCCCTTCACTGTCAGCGACATCCGCGTCGACGGCCTGCAGCGCATCAGCTCCGGTACGGTGTTCACCTACCTGCCGGTCGAGCGTGGCGAGACGGTCACAGACAGCAAGGTCGGCGAGACCATCCGCGCCCTGTACAAGACCGGCTTCTTCGAAGATGTGCAGCTGGATCGCCAGGGCAGCATCCTGGTGGTGACCGTCAAGGAACGTCCGGCGATCAACAAGCTGACCGTCACCGGCAACAAGGACATCAAGTCCGACCAGCTGCTCAAGGGCCTGTCCGACATCGGCCTGACCGAAGGCGGCACCTTCGATCGCCTGAGCCTGGATCGCGTAACCCAGGAACTTCGCCGCCAGTACAATGACCGTGGCAAATACACCGTCGACATCACCCCGACGGTGAGTCCGCTGGACCGCAACCGTGTCGACATCGCCATCGCGATCAAGGAAGGCAAGGCGGCCAAGATCCGCCACGTCAACATCGTCGGCACCGAGAAGTACGACAGCAAGGACATCCTGGAGTACTGGGAGTCCAAGGAGCACAACTGGGCGTCGTGGTACCGCCGTGACGACCAGTACTCCAAGGAAAAGCTGTCCGGCGACCTGGAGAAGCTCAACTCCTGGTACCTGGACCGCGGCTATGTCGACTTCAGCATCGACTCGACGCAGGTCTCGATCAGCCCCGACAAGCGCGACATGTTCATCACCGCCGGCGTGACCGAAGGTGACCAGTACAAGATCTCGGAGATCAAGGTCAGCGGCGATACGATCCTGCCGCAGGAAGACGTCGAGCGCATGGTCGTGCAGAAATCCGGCGACACGTTCTCGCGTGCGCTGCTGGAATTCAGCTCCGACTCGATCACCAACTCGCTGTCCAACATCGGTTATGCCTTCGCCAAGGTGAACCCGATTCCGACCACCAACCGCGCCGAGCAGACCGTGGCGGTCAACATGCAGGTCGTTCCCGGCCCGCGCGTGACCGTCCGCCGCATCATCTTCAAGGGCAACACCCGCACCTCCGACGAAGTGATGCGTCGCGAAATGCGCCAGTTCGAGAACAGCTGGTACTCGCAGGCGGCCATCGACCGCTCCAAGATCCGCCTGCAGCGCCTGGGCTACTTCGAAGGCGTCGAAGTGGAAACCCCGGCCGTCAGCGGCAGCAACGACCAGGTCGACGTCGTCTACAACGTCAAGGAAACCACCTCGGGCAGCTTCGTGTTCGGCCTGGGCTATTCGCAGTCCTACGGCATGACCACCTCGGTGCAGCTGTCGCAGAACAACTTCCTGGGCGGCGGCAACCGCGTGTCGGTCGAAGCCTCGCGCAGCAGCTACCTGCAGCGCTACGGCTTCAGCTACACCAACCCGTACTTCACCGATGACGGCGTCTCGCTGGGTTACAACCTGTCCTGGCGCGAACTGGACTACTCCGACTTCAACACCGCGCAGTACAACAGCACCAATGGTTCGGCGCAGGTGGTATTCGGCGTGCCGATCACCGAGACCGACACCGTCTCGCTGATGTTCGGCATCGACAGCAACCAGATCACCACCTACGCGGGCTCGACCCCGAAGTCGATCATCGATTACATCGATGCCGTCGGCAGCCGCACCTTCCATGCATGGCGCACGGAACTGGGCTGGGCGCGCGACTCGCGCAACGACTACTTCATGCCGACCCGCGGTACCTACCAGCGCGTGGGCCTGGAAACCACCCTGCCGGGTTCGACCATCGAGTACTACAAGCTGAACTACCAGATCAGCAAGTACTGGCCGATCATCCCCTCGCTGGTGATCAACACCCGCGCCGAAATCGGCTACGGCGATGCCTACGGCAATGACAAGACCCGCGTGATCGACAACGGCGATGGCACCACCCGTACCGTCACCGCGTCGGGCCTGCCGTTCTACGAGAACTTCTACGCCGGTGGTACCAACTCGGTGCGTGGTTTCGAGGACAACACCCTCGGCCCGCGTGAAGTCACCAGCGGTTACCCGAACGGCCAGCCGCTGGGCGGTTCGCTGAAGACCGTCGGTTCGGTCGAGGCCTATTTCCCGCGCCTGTTCGACAGCCCGTCGGCCCGCGTGTCGGCCTTCGTCGACTTCGGCAACGTCTACAACGGCACTGACAACTTCAAGGCCAACGAACTGCGCGTGTCCACCGGTGTGGCCCTGCTGTGGCGCGCCCCGGTCGGCCCGATCTCGATCAGCTATGCGTTCCCGCTGAAGAAGAAGGACGGCGACGAGATCGAACGTCTGCAATTCACGTTCGGTGGCCAGTTCTGAGGAACGACGTTCCTCAGAACTGATCCACCTCCGGTGAATTGCCCGCGCATTTCACCTATCCCCCGCGCCGCTGGCGCGCCCCCCTTAACAGAAGGGGGGCTTTCCACCAGACGGGTCTCGAATCGCCGGGCATTGCCCGGCGTTTTCGTTATTGAAGCGCACGCTGACGCGCGGTGAGCCGAGTATGGCTCGGCGCTGCAGGCGACTGTGGACGTTGGATCCGCTCGCGCGCGGAAGACTATCCGGCGATGGCGCAGGGGGCTGACTAGGACCGTTGGCGCCATGGATGGCGCCATCGAGCCCCCAGGGATG
>NZ_JBFRFE010000062.1:0-11080 GCF_052114665.1 Stenotrophomonas sp. 2YAF22
GGTACGTGGAACCACGGCACGCCGAGTTCGGCGGTGACCTTGTTGATCGCCGGGTACAGGGTCAGGTCGTCGTTGACGATGTCGCCCAGCGTGGTACCCAGGCGGGCCTTGGTCTGCCCAACCAGCGGCGCCACGATGGACTGCCGGTAGTAGCCGATGTCCTGCAGGCTGGCGGTCTGCGAGTCGGTGAACACCAGCATCTGGAAACCACGGCGGCTGTCATGCCGGTCGTTCTGCAGGGCGAAGTCCCAGTTGCGGGCCACGTCACTGGTCGCGGCGATGCCACCGTACTTCAGCGCCGGAGAACCATTCGGCCGGTAGTGTCGCCAGAACGACGGCAGGCCGTCGGCAGCCTTCGGGAAGGAATAGGCATCGGGCTTGATCATGAAGACCGTCTGCCCGTCACGCACCGGCAGGCTGTAGCTGCCGTCGGCGGCGGTCTTGACGATGGTTTCGCCGTTGGACACCTGCACGCCGGCCAGGCCCGGATCGGTCGCACCGCGGCCCGGCTTGCCGTCACGCTCCAGATAGACCTTGCCGCTGACCACGGTATCGGCGGCCCAGGCCGGCGAGGTCAGCAACAGGCAACACAGCCAGGCGGCAGGCAGTTTCATGGGGCGGTCCAGGAAAAAGAGACCGCCTATTGTAGATTCCGCCGATGACATCGCGCACGCGATTGCCGCTTTTCCTGTAGTGCCGGCCGCTGGCCGGCATTCCACCAGGCGTCCCACGATCATCAGGTTGCCGGCCAGCGGCCGGCACTACCGCACCTCTAACGATGGCGCTTTTCCAGCACGTCGCGGGCATCTTCCAGCGACAGCCCGCGCGCGCGCAGCAGCACCAGCAGGTGGTACAGCAGGTCCGACGCCTCGCCCAGCAAGGCCTCATCGTCCTGCGCCACCCCGGCCAGCGCCGTCTCCACGCCTTCCTCGCCCACCTTCTGCGCGATGCGGCGGATGCCGCCTTCGAACAGGGACGTCGTATAGCTGCCGGAGGGGCGCAGCGCCTCACGCACGGCGACCAGCTGGTCCAGGCCACCGAGGAAGTCCTTCGGCGCGCCGTCGAAGCAGCTTTCCGCGCCGGTGTGGCAGGTCGGACCTGCCGGGCGCGCCAGCACCAGCAGCGTATCGGCATCGCAATCGACGCTGATCGACTGCACCGCCAGCACATTGCCGGACTGCTCGCCCTTGGTCCAAAGACGCTGCTTGCTGCGGCTGAAGAAGGTCATGTGGCCGATGGCCAGCGTCGCTGCCAGCGACTCGGCGCTGACGTAACCCAGCATCAGCACCTGCAGGGTGTCGGCGTCCTGCACAACGGCCGGCAGCAGCCCATCGCCCTTGTCCCAGTCCAGCGTTTCCAGCGCCTGCGGCGACGGCCGCACATCAATAGACATCCCGCACCTCGATCTGCTGCTCGCGCAGGTAGCGCTTCAAGTCGGCAATGGCGATGGCGCCACTGTGGAATACGCTGGCCGCCAGCGCACCGTCAACGTCGGCCTGGTCAAAGGCCTGGGCGAAGTGCTCCATCGTACCCGCACCGCCCGATGCGATGAGGGGCACCTGGCACAGCGCACGTGCCTGGCGCAGCTGCTCGACGTCATAGCCACGGCGCACGCCATCGCTGTCCATGCAGTTCAGCACGATCTCGCCGGCACCCCGGCGCTGCGCCTCGACGATCCAGTCCAGCGTGCGCAGCGGCACTGCCTGGGTTTTGTCCGGGTCGCCGCTGAAACGGCGCACGCGCCACTGGCCGTCGTCCTCGCGTACCGAGTCGACACCGACCACCACGCACTGCACGCCGAATTCTTCGGCCAGTTCCGTGATCAGTTCCGGGCGGCCCAGCGCGGGTGAGTTGATCGAGATCTTGTCCGCGCCGGCGAACAGCACGCGACGCGCGGTCTCTACGCTGTCGATGCCGCCGGCCACGCAGAACGGGATATCGATCAGGCGCGCGATGCGCTCGATCCAGGCCACGTCCACCGACCGTGCCTCCGGGCTGGCGCCGATGTCATAGAACACCAGCTCGTCGGCGCCCTGGTCGCGATAGCGCTGCGCCAGTTCGGCGATGTCCCCCATGTCGACGTGATCGCGGAAACGCACGCCCTTGACCACGCGGCCATCGCGCACGTCCAGGCACGGAATGATGCGGCGGCTCAGCATGCCAGCGCCTCCGCCAGGTCCATGCGCTGTTCCAGCAATGCCTTGCCGAGGATCGCGCCGCCACAACCGGCGGCCTGTGCCGCAGCCACGTCGGCCACATCGCGGATACCGCCTGACGCCTGTACAGCCACGCCCGGCAGCAACGCTGCGAGGTGCTGGTACAGGCTGATGTTGGGCCCGGCCAGCATGCCATCGCGGGCGRTGTCGGTGCACAACAGGTGACGCATGCCGGCCTGTGCATAGCGTTCGGCCAGCGCATCCAGGGTCACCCCCGCGTTCTCGGTCCAGCCATGCACCGGCAGCTGCCATTGTCCCTGCGCGTCCTGCCGTGCATCGAGGGCGATGGTCAGCCGCTCCGGGCCGAACTCGCCCAGCCAGCCGATCACCTGCGCCGGCTCGCGCACCGCAAGTGACCCGATCACCACGCGGCTTGCACCCGCATCGAGGATGCGTGCCACGTCGTCACGGCCACGCACGCCGCCACCGGTCTGCACCTGCAGCGGGGTCTGCGCACGGATCGCGGCCAACAGCGGCGCCAACGTGTAGCCACCGACACGTGCGGCATCCAGATCCACCAGGTGCATCCACTGTGCGCCCTGTGCGGCGAACGCCTGCGCACGCGGCAGCGGGTCGTCGCCATAGTGGGTTTCCTGCGCGTAGTCGCCCTGGCGCAGCCGCACGACGCGGCCGTCGCGGATATCCAGTGCGGGGTAGACGATGAAACTCATGCAGCGGTGCCCTCGAGGAAATTGCGCAGCATCAGCGAACCGGTATCGCCGGACCGCTCGGGATGGAACTGGGCGCCGAAGTAGCGGCCCTGCTCGACCACGGCGGTGAAAAGGCCGCCGTGATCACAGGCGGCGACGGTATGGCTGTTCAGCGGCGCGGCATAGCTGTGCACGAAGTACGCGCTGGCGCGCTCGGGTACCCCCTGCAGCAGCAGCGATGGGCGCAGCGGCAGCAGCCGGTTCCAGCCCATGTGCGGAACGCGGATGCCACAGGCCGGCACCAGCTTGCGCACCACGCCGGGGATCAATCCCAGCGTATCCACGCCGGCCTCTTCGGAGCGGTCAAACAACAGCTGCATTCCCAGGCAGATGCCCATCAAGGGCACCTGCAGCTGGCGCAGCGGCTCGACCAGGCCCTGCGCGTGCAGGCGCTGCATGCCGGGGCCGGCCGCGCCGACGCCGGGCAGGATCACCCGTTGCGCGCCGGCCAGGCCTTCGGCATCGCGGACCAGCTTCACCGTCGCACCGAGCCGTTCCAATGCGTAGCGCACCGAACCCAGGTTGGCACCGCCGGCATCGATCAGCACGACCTCGCTCACAGCGCCCCCTTGGTGGTCGGCAAGGCCGTGCCCTGCCGCGCCAGTGCCGGCCGCAGTGCACGTGCCAGGGCCTTGAAGCAGGCTTCAACCTTGTGGTGGTCGTTGTCGCCACGCACCTGCAGGTTGAGGTTCAGCCCGCTGGCATCGCACAGCGAACGGAAGAAGTGCGGGACCAGTTCGGTCGGCATGTCGCCTACGCGCTCGCGCTTGAACTCGCCTTCGAATACGAAATACGGGCGGCCGCTGAAATCCAGCGCAGCACTGGCCAGGGTTTCATCCATCGGCAGGGTGAAGCCGTAACGGCCGATGCCGCGCTTGTCGCCCAGCGCCTCGCGCAGGGCCTGGCCCAGCGCAAGGCCGGTGTCTTCGATGGTGTGGTGTTCGTCGATGTGCAGATCGCCCTCGGCGCGGATGTCCAGGGCGAAACCGCCGTGCTTGCCGATCTGCTCCAGCATGTGGTCGAAGAACGGCAGGCCGGTGTGGATGTGCGCATCGCCGGCACGGTCCAGATCCAGCTCGACACGGATCTTCGTCTCCTTAGTATTGCGCTGGACCACCGCCGTGCGTGGTGCATCGGCCAGTGCGTGGGCGATGCCCGGCCAGTCCCACTCGCCGCCGAACTGTTCGGTGCGCAGCTGGAAGCCACGGATGTTGAGGTTGTCGGCGAACTGCAGGTCGGTGATGCGGTCGCCCACCATGCCCGAGCGCGCCCAGTCGATGCTGCGGTCCTGCAGGTAGGCTGTCATCAGGCCGATGCCCGGCTTGCGCGTCGGCGCGTTGTCGTGCGGCCAGCTGCAGTCGACCAGCACGTCACGGAAGACGATGCCCTGGCTTTCGAAGATCTGCAGCATCAGGTCATTCGGGCCATCGAAGCTGGCGCGCGGGTAGCTCTCGCTGCCCAGACCGTCCTGGTTGGTGACGATCACGAACTGGTAGCCGGCATCGCGCAGCTTCAGCAGCGCCGGGATCACCTGCGGCACGAAACGCAGCTTCTCGTAGGTGTCGATCTGGAAATCCGCCGGCTCCTCGATGAGGGTGCCGTCGCGGTCGATGAACAGGATCGGCGTCATGCCGCAGCCCTCCGTGCCGACAGGGCCGCAAGCACGCGGTCGTTCTCTTCGGGGCTGCCGATGCTGATACGCAGTGCGTCACCCAGCTGCGGTGCGGCGCGCTGGTCGCGCACCACCACGCCGGCAGCGAGCAGCGCGTCGAACGCCGCCTGCCCATCGGCAAAGCGGACCAGCAGGTAGTTGCCGGCCGAGGCGTATACCCGGCCGATGCCAGGCAGGCCCTGCAGGCCGTGGTGCAGGCGCTCGCGCTCGGCGATGACCGTGGCTACCCGCTCAGCGGTGCGCGCAAGCGCGGCCGGCTGCAGCGCCTGCACGGCCAGCTCGGCGCACGGCGTCGGTACCGGGTACGGCGCCTGGCAGCGGCGCAGCACGGCAATCAGTTCCGGCGCGGCGATCAAGGTGCCGATACGCGCGGCGGCAAGTGCGTGCGCCTTGGACAACGTACGCAGCACCGCCAGGTTAGCGTGCGCGGCAAGCAGCGTGGTCGCCGAAGCGCGCTGCGCGTACTCGACATAGGCCTCGTCCACCACCACCAGCGCCTGCCCGCGCAGGGCAAGGGCCACGCGCTCGATCTCGGGCAGCGGGATATCACTGCCGGCAGGATTGGACGGCGCGCACAGGAAAACGAGCTTGGCGCCCTGCCCCTTCGCAGCGGCAATCACCGCATCCAGGTCCGTGCGCAGCCCCTCACCATCGTCAATCAGCGGCACCTCGATCAACGGCGCACCCTGCAAGCGTGCGCAGACCGCGTACATGCCGAATACCGGCGGCGTCACCAGCACGCCATCGCGGCCCGGCACGCACAGGGCGCGGACCAGCAGATCGATCGCCTCGTCGCTGCCACGGCCTACCAGCAGCTGTTGCGGCTGCACGCCGTACAGCGACGCCAGCGCATCACGCAGCGCAGCGGGCTGCGGCTCCGGGTAGCGGCGGCTGCCCCCCGTGGCGTCGGCCGGGTTGGCCCACGCCGATTCGTTCGCGTTCAACCACACCTCGCCCTGCACAGCGCTGCTGCGCGCCGAACTGTAGCCGGCAAAGGCCTGTAGATCCGGCCGTACCAGGGCCAGCACGCCGTCGATGTCCGCGCTCATGCGGCCACCTCCATGCGCAGTGCCACCGCACGTTCGTGCGCATCCAGKCCTTCGGCGCTGGCGATGATGCGCGCGCAGCCACCGATCGCGGCCAGGCCAGCGGCGGTCGCGCTCTGTACGCTGATCAGGTTCTGGAAGCTGGCCACGCTGACGCCACTGTAGGCGCGCGCGGCACCGGCGGTGGGCAGCACGTGGTTGGTGCCGCTGCAGTAGTCACCCAGTGCTTCCGGCGTGTAGTCGCCGAGGAAGACCGAACCGGCCGCCTGCACCTGGTCCAGCCACGCGCGCGGTTCGCGCAGGGCCAGGATCAGGTGTTCGGGGGCGTAGCGGTTGCTGATCGCAAACGCATCGGCCAGCGACTCCACCTGGATCAACTGCGATGCCGACAGGGCCTGGCGGGCGATGTCCTGCCGCGGCAGCAGGGCCACCTGGCGTTCAACTTCGGCCTCGACGGCGGCCAGCATCGCCGCGTCATCGGTCAGCAGCAGCACCTGTGAATCCGGGCCGTGCTCGGCCTGCGACAGCAGGTCGGCGGCAACGAATGCAGGGTTGGCACCGGCATCGGCGATCACCAGCACTTCCGAGGGACCGGCCGGCATGTCGATGGCGGCGGCACCGTCCTGTGCCACCTGCTGCTTGGCTTCGGTGACGAAACTGTTGCCCGGCCCGAACAGCTTGTCGCTGGCCGGGATGCTTTCGGTGCCATAGGCCATCGCCGCGATCGCCTGCGCACCACCCAGCTTGAACACGCGTTGCACACCGGTCAGGCGCGCGGCCACCAGCACCGCAGGATCGGCCGTACCGTCGGCACGCGGCGGGGTGCACAGCACCACCTGTGGGCAAGCGGCCAACTGCGCCGGCACGCCCAGCATCAGCGCAGTGGACGGCAGTGGCGCACTACCGGCCGGCACGTACAGGCCAACCCGGCCGATCGGCCGCAGTATGCGCTCGCAGACCACGCCCGGCGCGGTTTCCACCGTATAGCCCTGGCCCATGCCGGCCGCGTGGAAGCGGGTGATGCGTTCGGCCGCTTCCACCATGGCCTGGCGCAGCTCGGCCGGCACCGCGGCATCGGCAGCTGTGAACTCGGCTGCGGAAACTTCGAAATCCTGCAGATCCACGCCATCGAAGCGCGCGGTGATCGCGCGCAGCGCGGCGTCGCCCTGCGTGCGCACCTGCGCGATCAGCGCGGCCACCGCATCACGGGTCTGCTGCGCCACGGTCTGCACCGGGCGGGTCAGCGCCGCGCCGCGTGCGGCCTCGTCAAGTTGCGACCAGATCAGACGATTCATGCCAGCGACCGCTCCACGCTCAGTACCATCAGGCCCTGGGCGCCGGCGCGCTCCAGTTCTTCCATGCGCTGCCAGGTCAATGGACCGGGGCACATGGTCTGCAGGCGCAATGCACCGCCATCGGCAGGCAAACGCACCAACGGTTCGGCATCGGCCAGCAGCTGCGACAACGCGTCGACGCGGTCCTCGCTGGCGCGGAACATCAGCAGCTTGCGGTCCTGCCGCTGCACCACACCGTCCAGGCGGCGCAGCAGCATGCTGCGCAGCGCGCCGCGCGCATCATCGGGAACGCGTACCGCACCGGCCAGCACGGCTTCGCTGTCGAGCAGGTTGTGTACCGGGGTGAGCTGGTTGGCACGCAGCGTGGCGCCGCTGGAGACCAGGTCGCAGATCAGGTCGGCGGTGCCCAGGCGCGGCGCGATCTCCACCGAGCCGGACAGTTCCACCACCTGTGCATCCACGCCCTGCGCGGCCAGCCACTGCTTGAGGATGGCCGGGTAGCTGGTGGCGATGCGGGTACCGGCCAGTTGTGCCGGCCCCTGCCATTGCCAGTCTTCCGGCACCGCCAGCATCAAGCGGCACTGGCCAAAGCCCAGCCCCCGCAATGCCTGGTAGGCATCGGCCAGGCCGATCTGGCGACGCGCGGCCGCCTGTTCGTCCAGTTCGTTGCGGCCGACGATGCCCAGGTCGCAGACGCCATCGGCGATCAGGCCGGGAATGTCGTCATCGCGCACCAGCAACAGGTCCACCGGCAGCGATTCGCCGTAGCAGAACAACTTGTCGCGGCTCTCGCGCCARCTCAGGCCACAGGCACTGAGCAGGTTGCGGGCGGGCTCGGCCAGCCGGCCACTCTTCTGGATGGCGATACGCAGCCGGTCTCGCGCCGGCGCTGCCTGGGTTGCACTCATGGGGGAGGTCTCGAAGTCTGGAACGGGGCGCGGATCAGCGCGAAGCAAGGCGGTCGACAGCGGCGGCATAGCCTCGATGGCCATGCTCGAGCGTGCGTGCCACCCGTCCGGTGGTGGTCACGCTGACGCCGGTGCGCTCGTGGATCTCGCGGTAGGGCACGCCCTGCTGCAGCAGCGGCACCACCTTCCAGCGGTCGGCCATGGCTTCCAGCTCGGCCGGCGTGCACAGGTCACGCAGGAAGGCGACCACCTGCTCCGGCTCGCGCAGTGCGGCAAAGGCCTGGGCCAGGGCGTCCAGATCGGCTTGCGGGTCTTTGGCGGCAATGTCGGGGCGGGCTTTCACGGGCGTGGCTCTTGCATCAATGTAATAGCGTGTTAGTACATTAACGCATTCTTGCGCACCGCGTCAAACCGTGAGGCCATGGGGTCAGATCCGTTTTCCWSSGGAAAACGGATCTGACCCCTGAACCAGGCAGCGGAAACGAAAACGCCCACCGGGCGGTGGGCGTTCGGATGCAGCAATGGACAGGACTTCGATCAGGRCAGGCAGCGGACCTCTGCCTGCAGCGCGCCGCGCCGCAAGCATTCACCGAACAGGCTGCCCTGCCGGCTGGGACGAGGCTGCAGGTTCTGCAGCGCTCCGGCCCGGCCCGGGCACGCCCGCTCGGCAAGGGCCTGCAGATCCTGCTCAAGCTGCGCTCGATCCATCACATGGCAGCGATCAGCCACCAGCTGGTAATACGCAGGGCCGATCCGGGTGCTGCGCAACGCTGGATCGCTCTGGCATGCCGCCAGCAGGAACAGCATCAGTGTTCCTGCAGCGGCACGCGTCACGGCATGACCCGCGACTGCTCCAGCTCCACCTGCAGAGTGCTGGCCAGTTCGTCGCGCGAGATTTCGAACTGCTGCTCGCGCAGCAGGTCCTTCACCGCCACCACGCCGCGCGCCAGCTCGTCTTCGCCAGCCAGCACCACGAAACGGATACCGGCCTTGGCCGCGTACTGGAACTGCTTGCCGATCTTCTTCGGCTCCATCTGCACTTCGGTGTTGATGCCACCGGCGCGCAGGCGGCGGGCGATGTCCAGCGACTGCGGCATGCCCTGCTCGTCCATCAGCGCCACCAGCGCCTGCACGCTGCTGGCCTCGATGCCCTCGATCAGGCCGGCTTCGCGCAGCTGCCAGAACAGGCGCGACAGGCCGATGGAAATGCCCACGCCCGGCAGCTTGGACTTGCTGTAGTGGCTGGCCAGGTCTTCATAACGGCCACCGGAACAGATCGACCCGATCTGCGGGTGGTCGGTCAGCGTGGTCTCATACACCGTGCCGGTGTAGTAATCCAGGCCACGTGCAATGGAGAAGTTCAGGCAGTAGGCGCTTTCCGGCACGCCCAGTGCCTGCACCAGCTGCAGTACTTCGCGCAGCTCGGCCACGCCGGCACGCAGGATCTCCGAGGAACCCGCACCGTCTTCCAGCGCTGCCAGCTGTGCCAGCGCATCGGCATGACCCTGCGAACGCACGGCGACGAAGGCCAGGATCTTCTCGACCTGTTCGGCCGGAATGCCAAAGCCCTCGCCCACCAGCGTCTCGCGCACGTAGTCGGGGCCACGCTTGTCCAGCTTGTCCACTTCGCGCAGCACTGCCAGCTGGCGTTCGCCCTCGGCCACGCCCAGGCTTTCGAAGAAGCCGCGCAGCAGCTTGCGGTTGTTCAACTGGATGCTGAAGTCGCCGATGCGCAGTTCGGCAAACACCGCATGGATGACCGCCAGCACTTCGGCGTCGTAACGCACGCTCAGGCTGTCCTTGCCGATCACGTCGATGTCGCACTGGTAGAACTCGCGGAAGCGGCCGCGCTGGGCGCGCTCGCCGCGGTACACGCGCTGCATCTGGTAACGGCGGAACGGGAAGGTCAGCTCGTGTTCGTGCTCGGCCACGTAACGCGCCAGCGGCACGGTCAGGTCGAAGCGCAGCGCCATCTCCGGCAGCGAACGATCGCCGGACTCAGCAGCGTTGGCCAGCGCGCCGGTGGACTGCACGAAATACACCTGGCGCTCGGTCTCGCCGCCGGACTTGGTCAGCAGCACATCGGACAGCTCGAACACCGGTGTCTCCACCGGCAGGAACCCGAAGCGCTCGTAGTTGCGGCGGATGACGTCCAGCATGCGCTGGAACGCAATCTGCTCGCGCGGCAGCAGTTCAAGGGTGCCGGGCGGGGTACGGGGCTTGATCACGGGCGGAGCTCCTGCGGAATCGGGGACGTGGGAGGGGGCGACATTCTAGCGCCCCGCATCGCTCAGCCGCAGATAAGGGGTCCAACGGCCGCTTGAAGTATCATAAAGCCCTCCCCCGCCCGCGATACGCCCACGCAACATGTCCCGGCCTTCCGGCGCTCCGCCCGCCACCAACGACCCCGCCGCGCCGTCCTGCGCCACGCTGGACTGCCTGCACTGCTCGGTACGCCACCTGGCGGTGTGCTCTGCACTGTCGCCCGATGAGGTGCAGGCGCTGGAACAGGTGACCGTGTCGCAGCAGTTGACGATGGGCAGCACCCTCGCCCGCAGCGGCGAAGAGCGCCAGCATGTCTATACATTGACCGGTGGCGCGCTGCGGCTGGTRCGCACGCTTGCCGATGGCCGTCGCCAGATCAATGGCTTCGTGCTGCCTGGCGATTACCTGGGCCTGAGCGGCAGCGACCACCATCGCTACGACATCGAGGCCATCGCCGACAGCCGCGTGTGCCGCGTTGCCCTGCCGCAGATGAAGGGCCTGCGCGCCCGCTATCCGCACCTGGAGCGCAAGCTGCTGCAGCGCGCCTGCCAGGAGCTGGACGCCGCACAGGATGCCGCGCTGGCGCTGGCACGCCTGCAACCGGCGGAAAAACTCGCCGATTTCCTGCTTCGCCTGGCCGCGCGTGAGGCCAAGCTCGGTGGGGATGGCCTGCGCGTTTCGCTGCCGATGGGCCGCGGCGACATCGCCGATCATCTGGGCCTGACGATGGAGACGGTCAGCCGCACCTTCACCAAGCTGCGCCAGCAGGGGTTGATCGCCCTGCCCCATCTGAACGTGGTTGAGATCCTCGACGAGGATGGCCTGCGCACGCTGGCCGGTGACGTGCAGGGCTGAGCGCCCGATTGGTATCGGATTGCCGGCCAGCGGCCGGCACTACCACGATCGATTGGTGACATCTGCGGTTGCCGGCCAGCGGCCGGCACTACCCGTGATGCGTGCTTCTGGTA
>NZ_JBFRFE010000063.1:0-11047 GCF_052114665.1 Stenotrophomonas sp. 2YAF22
GGTTGCGGGGGTGTCCGCGGCATGGATGCCGCGGCCAAGCCTACAGGGACGTATTTACGGCGTCCCCCGCAACCGGACCCACCCCGCCATCCCACGGATWGCCCGCTTTTGACGTTGRCGTTGACGTTGAYGTTGATTCGGCAGGTGCAGGGCGCAGCCCTGCCGAACCCCTACCTCCCCAGCACGCGGGCGATCGCTTCCACCAGCAGCTCACCGGTCACCGGCTTGCGCAGGAACCCCCCGATGCCGGCTGCTTCCACCTGTTGCTGCAGATCAGGGTCGGTGCGCGCGGTCACCGCCAGCAGCGGCAGCGTGTAACCCTGGTTGCGCAGATGCTGGGCCAGTTCGAAACCGCTCAGGCCCGGTAGATCCAGATCGAGCAGACCGACGTCGAAATCACCCGCGCTGATTTCACGCAGTGCGGCCAGCGCATGGGCAGCGTGGATCACCTCATGGCCGCGGGTGGTGAGCAGGCCACACATCACATCGGCCACGGTCGCATCGTCCTCCACCAGCAACACCCGCAGCGGCGGCATGTTGACCACAGCAGCGGCGGCATCACTGTCGGCACCACCTTCGCCGGCGGCAACCTGCTGCAGCGGCAACGGCAGGCTGACACCGAAGCAGGTACCGCTGCCCAGCTGGCTTTCCACCCGGATCCGGCCCTGCATGGCCAGTGCCAGCTCGCGGCAGATCGCCAGGCCCAGGCCACTGCCACCGTACTGCGCGGCAGTGCGCGCGCCGTCAGCCTGCTCGAAGCGCCGGAACAACCGTTGCTGCTGCTCCTGGCTGATGCCCGGACCGGTATCGCGCACCTCGAAATGCAATCCACGCGGCCCTTCCTCGCAACGCGCGTGCAGCGTGATGCTGCCGCGGCTGGTGAACTTGACCGCGTTGGACAGCAGGTTGAGCAGGATCTGCCGCACCCGCATCGCATCGCCGGTCGCCTGCAGCCCTGCAGGCAACTGGTTGTCGAGGACGAACCGCAGGCCCTTCTGTGCAGCCAGCGGCCCCATCAGCGCGGCCAGATCCTGCAGCAGGCGATTGAGCGCGAACGCATTGGACTGCAGCTCCAGGCGCCCCGATTCGATCCGCGCCAGGTCCAGCGCATCGTTGACCAGATGCAGCAGGTGCTCACCCGCATGCCGGATCGACTGGGTGTAACCGCGCTGCTGCGGATCCAGCGGCGAGGCCAGCAACAGTTCACTCATGCCCAGCACCCCGGTCATCGGCGTGCGGATTTCATGGCCGAGATTGGCAAGGAAGCGTGTCTTGGCCGCCGACGCGTGTTCGGCCAGATCCTGCTTGTGCAGGGCGAGCTGGTAGGCGTGCTGGCGCTGCAGCCGGCGCCGATACAACCAGGCGAACCAGCTGGTCAGCAGCAGTGCGATGGAGGCCAGCACCAGCAGGCCGGACAAGCTGCGCCACCATGGCGGCTGCACGTGGAATTCCAGGGTCTGCACCCGCGACCATACGTGGTCGGCCGAGCGCGCCTGTACTTCCAGCCGATAGGCGCCGGGTGGCAGGCGCGAGAACAGGCGCTCGCCTGCCGGGCCCACCTCGACCCAATCCGGGTCGTAGCCGGCCAACCGGTAGCGGTAGGTGTTGGAAGCCGAATCGGCGAAGGACAACAAGCGCGCGACGATACGCAGGTCGCGGTCACCATCGGCGATCTGCAGCGGCGTGTCATGGGTCAGGTCCAGCAGCTGCTCGTTGCGGCGCACTTCCACCCGCTCGATCACCAGCGGCGCGCGCCGGGTGGAAGGCCGCACCTGCTCGGGATCGAACACCACCACACCGGCGGGTGTACCCGCCACCATGCGCCCAGCGGCGGTGGCGATCAGGGTGTGCTCGCGGAACTCCTGGCTGGGCAGCCCATCGTGCACCCCGTACAGACGCACGCTTTCGCCATCGGCACTCACCCGCACCAGGCCACGGGCACTGGTGGCCCACGCCACGCCCTGCGCGTCGACCACCAGGCCGGTAGCGGAAATCGCCGGATAGCCCTGCTCGGCGCCCACCACCGCCTGCCTTTCCAGCCGGCCCTGGCTCCAGAGATACCGCGACAGGCGACCATCCTCGGACAACCAGACCTGCCCGTCCTTGCCGACGTGCAGGGCATACACCGCCGTGGCCGGCGCACCGGGCACCGGCTGGAAGCGCTGCGCATCCGGTTGCCATTGCAGCAGGCCGCGACTGCTTGCCAGCCAGATCCGGTCCTGCGGACCGCACTCCACGTCCAGATTGAGCTGACCGGCCTGCAGACCATCCCGGCCGTTTTCCAGCTGCCGGCGCACATGCCCATCCAGGTCACGCTGCTGCAGGCCCGCTGCCAGCATCAACCACAGGCTGTCGCCATCGCAGGTCATCATCGCCTCGATGTTGCCTTCCATGGTCGCGTCCGCGCCCGAGTCCCGCCCCCAGCGCCTCAGCTCGCCACGACGCGGGGCGTAGCGCATCAGGGCGTCGGTCGAGCCCACCCACACCTGGCCCTGCCGGTCTTCGCGCACCGAGGTCAGCCAGTGCATGCCGTTGACGAAGGTGCGGTGCTGCTCGATCACGCCCGTGCGCGGATTGAAGCGGTCCAGCGCGCCATGGCTGCCGACGGTCCACACCCCGCCATTGCTGGAGGGGCTGGTACCGAGCACATAGGAATTGCGCAGCGAGGACGGATCATCCTCCAGCCGCGAGAACACCGAGAACTGCCACCAGCGCGGAAGCAGGTGCCACAGGCCGGCATTGGTACTGGCCAGCCAGATGCCGCCTTCGCGGTCCTCATAGGCGCCGGTCCAGTTCGGCCGCACCAGGCCGCGGGCGATGGCGCTGTACAGCGGGACTGTCTGGTACCGGCCATCGATGCCTCGGCCCAGGCCGCTGCGCGTATCCAGCCAGTGCCCGCCCTGCTCGTCGCGCAGCATCATGCCCAGCACCTGGTCGCCGGCCGGCAATGTCCAGGGCACGGATTCGAAACGGCCATCCGGGCGCCGCACGGTGGCCCCGGCCAGCGTGCTGATCCAGAGGCTGCCATCCGGTTCGGCGGTCAGTCCATTGATCAGCAGGCTGGGCACCAGATCGCCGCCGATGCGTTCGAAATCGGTGCCGGTCCAGCGCGCCACGCCATGCTTGGTGCCGACCCACAGGCTGCCGTCGGCAAGCGTGGCCAGGTAGGGTACCGATGCGGCCGGTACGCTGCGCGGGTTGTTCGCTTCGGGCAGGAACCGCTGCAGACGATCATTGTTGTCCAGTCGATACAGGCCGCCCTCGTGGGTGCCAAACCAGATCGCGCCATCCGGCGTCGCAGCGAGGCTCCAGATCGTGTTGCTGCCCATCAGCGGCTGGCTGCTGCGGTCATAGAAGCGCAGCTGTCGGCGGTCGGCCGACATCCGCACCAGGCCGGCATTTTCAGTGCCGATCCACAGCTCGTTGCGGGCATCGACCAGCACGCTCCAGATGCGGTTGTCGCGCAGGCCGTCCTCGGAACGCCAGATGCGGTAGTTGCGCCCGTCGTAGCGGGCCAGGCCATCGTTGGTGGCAATCCACAGGTAGCCGTAGCGGTCTTCGGCCATGCGGTTGACGGTGTTGGATGGCAACCCATCGAACACGGTGACCTGCCGCGGCGAAGGCGGCACCGGCTGCGCGGCAGCGGGCGCCAGGCAGCACAGCAGCAGCATCAGCAGCGTCACTGCCCGCAGATACACCACCGATGGCCTCCTCACGCTGCTGTTGATGATGCCCACGCCGTGGGCGTCGGCATGGTAAACCGAAAGTTGCGGGATTCACGCCGCAGGATGCCGTACTCAGCTGATGATCTGGCGTTTACTGCGCGCCTGGGCGATCGCCGCAACCAGCAGATCGCCGGTCACTGGCTTGCGCAGGAAACCATCGAATCCGGCCGCAAGCACCTGCGTCTCGGCATAGGTGTCCGAGCGCGCAGTAACGGCCACCAACGGCAACTCGTAGCCCAGCGCGCGCAGCTGGCGGGCGATGGCGGTGCCGTCGAGTGCAGGCAGGTCGAGGTCGAGCAGCCCGACATCGAAGCCCTCGGTGGAAATCTCCGACAGCGCGCCCAGGCCATGCAGCACGTGCACCACCTCATGGCCCCGGCTGCGCAGCAGGCCGGCAATGACCTCGGCAACGGTTGCATCATCCTCGACCAGCAGGATCCGCAGTGCAGGCAGCGTCGGCAACGCCACCTCGCCATCGCTGGAGGCCTGCTGCCTGCTCCATGGCAGCGGCAGCCGCACGGCGAAACGTGCACCACGTCCCGGCTGGCTGTCGACATCGATGCGGCCGCCCATCGCCACCGCCAGCTCCTGGCAGATCGCCAGGCCCAGCCCACTGCCGCCATAGCGCGAGGCGGTACGCGGACCATCGGCCTGTTCGAAGCGGTGGAACAGGCGCTGCTGCTGCTCGGCATTGATGCCCGGCCCACTGTCGCTGACCTCGAAGGTCACCATGCCGCCGTTCTCGTCCAGGCGCGCCGCCAGACCGACATGGCCGCGCTCGGTGAACTTGATCGCATTGCCCAGCAGGTTCAGGAGGATCTGGCGGACGCGCATCTCATCGCCACTGATGCAGATCGGGCCTGGCAGGTCCCCCTCACGCTGGAAGGCCAGCCTGCGCTGCTGCGCCATCGGCTGCATCAGCGCCTGCACCTGGTCCAGCAGTCCGCCCAGGTCGAACGGCCGGATGTCCAGTTCCAGTCGGCCGGCCTCGATCCGTGCCAGGTCCAACGCGTCGTTGACCAGGCGCAGCAGATGGCTGCCGGCCTGCTGGATCGAGCCGGCATAGCTGCGCTGCACCGGGTCAAGTTCGGTGGCAAGCAGCAGTTCGCTCATGCCCAGTACGCCGGTCATCGGCGTGCGAACCTCATGGCCAAGGGTCGCCAGGAAGCGGCTCTTGGCCTGCGATGCCTGCTCGGCGATCTGCTGCTTGTGCACCGTCAACTGCCACTGCTGCCGCCGCCGCAACCGCCTGCGGATCAACCACAGCAGTGCCAACAGCAACAGCAAGCCAAGCATCACATAGCCGAAGATCGCCATGCTGCTGCGCCACCAGGGGGGCAATACCTTTATGTGCAGCTGCTGCGAGGGCGTCCACGGGCCACTGGCCGATGCGGCCTGCACCTCGATCGAATAGGCCCCGGGTGGCAGCCGCGACAACGTGCGTTGGCCATCCCCGCCCTGTTCGACCCAGTTCTGGTCGTATCCCTCCACCCGGAACCGATAGCGGTTGCCCTGCGGGCTGGCGTAGGACAGCAGCCGCGCATCGATCTGCAGATCACGGTCATCGGGCCCCAGCAACAGCAGACCGGAGGTCGGCAGGGGCTGCCAGCCGCGCGCATCATCGCGACGGACGCGAACCTGCGCGATCACCAGTTGCGACGGTGGCAGTTCGGCATCGGCGGCATTCGGATCGAAGCCCACCATACCGGTCTGGGTAACGGCCAGTACCCGGCCATCGGCAGCGATCGCCGGCGGGCGTCCGGTGAACTCGGCATCGAGCAGGCCGTCGCGCTCGTTGAAGATCTGCAGGCGACGGTGTTTCGGATCCCAGCGCAGCAGGCCACGGGGCGTTGTCGCCCACAACTGCCCGTTGCCGGCCAGGGCCAGCCCTCCCATGCTGACCGGCGGCACGCCGGCACTGGCATCGACGCGCTGGATAAGGCGCAGGCTGAGGCCATCCCACTGGTAACGCTCAAACGCGCCCTGGCGTGCGATCCACATCTGCCGGGGATCGATCCATACCAGATCGTAGATGGGCCCCTTGGAAACGCCAGGTACTGCTTCGAAGCGCTCCCCCTGTTCGCGCCAGATGCCCATCTCCCCGACCACCCAGGCCCGCCCGGCAGCATCGAAGCGGATCTGCTCGACCGGCGCATCGGTGCTGCCTCGCAGCGTAGCCCCGTCGAAACTGCGCAACAGGCGGCCATCGGCACTTCGCTGTTGCAGGCCCAGGTTCATTACCGAGACCCATACCGTGCCATCGGGCGCCTGCCGCATCAGGTCGATCCGCTGCCGAAGATCGGCGCCGCCGCCAATGCGCCAGTCGCGCAGCACACCGGTGGCCGGATCGTAGACGCTGATGCGCCCCGCGCGGCCGAGCCAGAGCCTGCCATCGGGACGCGGCAGTACCGACCACACCGCGCCGCTACCCAGTTCGCGGTCGCTGGCCAGCAGGCTCAACGTCCCCTGTGCATCGATCTGGTAAACGCCATGGGCAGATCCGACGTAGTAGCTGCGACCGTCGCTGGCAGCACTCAACAGGTACTGGCTGTCCAGCGGCTTGCCGTCGAACTGGTACCAGGTCGAAAAGCGTCGCCAGTCGGGCGGCAGGTAAGCCAGACCCTGGGTCAACAGTGCTACCCAGAGCCCGCCCTCATGGTCCTGCAGCAGGTCGAGCACGCCACTATGGCCGGTCAGGAAGCCACTGCCACGGTCCCCTTCCAGCCTGCGCAACACCTCGCCGTCACCACGCAGCAGGCCATCGGAGGTTCCCGCCCAGTAGCCTCCGTGGCTGTCGGCCAGGACCAGTGCCGAGCGCAGGCGGGCACTGTCGGACCAGGCCGGTCGCGTCACCCGATCCTGCGCGTCGATGCGGTACAGGCCGTCGTTCTGTGTACCGACCCAGATCGCGCCATCGGCATCGCGGCTCAGCCGCAGCACACTGACCGCTTTCAGTTCCCGCGGTGCCACGGCCTCGAAGAGGTGGCCGTTCCAACGCGCCACACCGGCTTCGGTTCCCACCCACAGCCGTCCCTGCGCGTCGACCAGGCTGCTGAAGATCGTGTTGCTTGGCAGTCCGCCGGGCTGTGCCGGATCATGCTGGAAATGGCGCAACGAGCCGTCTTCGCCGAAGCGGCAGACCCCATGGCTGCTGCTGCCGATCCACAGCGCGTTCTCGGCATAGGCCAAGGTCCAGAACTGCCCTTGGCAGCCTTCGGTGACGGACTCGAAGGTCTTGAAGCGCTCGCGGTCGGCATCCAGGCGGGCCAGCCCCTTGCCGTTGATGCCAACCCACACCCGGTCGAGCGGGTCGATCAGCAGGGTTTCGATCTCGTTGCCGGGCAGTGAATCCGGTTGTGCCGGGTCGTGCTGCCAGACCCGCAGCTCCCCACCGTCATAGCGGGCCAGGCCGCCGTCGGTGGCGGCCCACACGCGGCCCTGTCGGTCTTCGGCCAGCGCCACCACCATGCGCGAGGGCAATCCCTCGGCCGCGCCGAAACGGCGCAGGCGCGGTGTTTCACCGGCCATGTCCAAGGTCGCCGCTGCAGCCGAAAGCGCCAACAGCACCAGACCTGCTCCTGCAATGCCTTGGCACCACCGGCGCCAGCCGCTCGTCATCCTGAACCCCCTGTCCTGTGCCGATTGTCACACAGGGCTGCAGCCATCGCTGCAACAGCCTGTTTCCGGCCACATCGGCACCACGAACTGTTGCAGCCGTGCACACAGCGTTGCGCAGGGGCTGTGGGTATGATCGAACGGTCTTTTTCCCGGAGCCCCCGCCGATGCGCCACTGCCTGGCCCTGCTGCCGATGCTACTTGCCATCGCCCCCGCCTGGGCGGGCAACGATGCCTACCGCATCGATCCGGTGCACACCCGGGTGCTGTTCGCGATCGACCATGCCGGCTACTCGCAGGCGCTGGGCACGATCTCCGGAAGCCAGGGCCAACTGCACTTCGATAGCGACAACTGGCGCGAGGCGACGCTGGACGTCGAGATTCCGGTAGCGCGATTGGACCTTGGCGATGCCAAGTGGAACCAGGCCACGCTGGCGCGCAGCCTGCTCGATGGCGACCGCTTCCCCACCGCACGCTTCGTCTCCCGCCATGTCGAACCGATCGACGCCCGCCATGCACGCGTACTGGGCACCCTGACCCTGCGCGGGGTCAGCCAGGAGGTCGCGCTGGAAGTGACGTTGAACCAGATCAAACGCTACCCGCTGCCACCGTTCCGGCGTACTGCGGGGTTTTCCGCTACGACGACGCTGAGCCGGCGCGCCTTCGGCATCACCGCCTGGCCTGGCGTGATCGGCGATGCGGTGCAGGTGCGGATCGAGGCTGAAGCCACCCTCGACCGCAGCGACGCTCCGGGAACTCCCATGCCTCAACCCTACTCCGACAGCCAGACGGCCACCAAGGACCCTTCATGACCGCCAAGAACACCCCCGCCGCCTGGGGGAGTGTCAGCCAGACCCTGCACTGGCTGATCGCACTGCTGATCCTCGCCCTGGGCATCGTCGGCCTGACCATGGGCGAGCTGCCCAAGACGCCCAAGTATTTCTGGGTCTATACCGCGCACAAGTCGATCGGCATCACCGTGCTGGCACTGGTGGTGCTGCGCCTGGGCTGGCGCCTGTATGCCGGTGCCCCCAAGCCGGTACCCGGCGTGCCCAGCTGGCAGGAGCGCATCGCCAGCGCCACCCACGTGCTGCTGTACGTGCTGATGTTCGCCATCCCGTTGTCGGGCTGGCTGTACGACTCGGCCAGCGGCCTGCGCCCGTTCCGCTGGTTCGGGCTGGTCGACGTGCCCAAGCTGAGCGGACCGGACCCGCAGGTCGTGGCGGTTTCCCATACCCTGCACGAATACGGCTTCTGGCTGTTGATCGCGGTGGTGCTGGCCCATGCCGGCGCTGCCTTCTACCACCACATGTTCCAGCGCGATGCCACCCTGTCCCGGATGCTGCCGCGTGGCTGGCTTGCCCCTCCCCAGAAGGACTGACCAATGAACCTGAAACTGACCACCCCGGCCGCCGTGGCTGCCGCCCTTGCCGGCATGCTCGCCACCGCACCGGTGCTCGCCGCCGATTACACCCAGGCACCTGGTGCCGGTTCGTTCCTCGCCTTTGCCACCAAATACGATGGTGAAGTGTTCACCGGCAGCTTCCCGGGCTTTGCCACCAAGCTCAGCTTCGACCCGGCCAATCCCTCCGCAGGTTCGCTGGACGTGGTTATTCCCCTGGCCGGCGCCAAGAGCGGCAACAGCGACCGCGACTCGACCCTGAAGGAAGCGGACTTCTTCAACGTCGGCAAGTTCGCTACCGCGCGCTACACCGCAAAGGGCTTCCGCGCGCTCGGCAACGACCAGTTCGCCGCCGATGGCACGCTGGAACTGCGCGGCGTGARCAAGCCGGTCACCTTCACCTTCACCTGGAAGCCCGGCGCGCAGCCTGTGTTGACCGGCAAAGCCACGGTCAAGCGCCTGGACTTCGGTGTCGGCGGCGGCGACTGGGCCGATACCAAGACCATCCCGGACGAAACCGCGATCAGCACGATCGTGAAGTTCGACGCGAAATGAGCAACGGGCCGGGGCACGGCCCCGGCCACCTCCTGTAGTGTGCCGGCCGCTGGCCGGCAACTACATGGACCCAGGCAGCCGCTGGCCAGCGGCCGGCACTACCGCTCGGTGGCCAGCCAGGCCTGCACCGTGGCCGCATCGAATGGCCAGTCCAGCTCCCACCCACCGCGCTCATCGCGCAGCACCGGCACCCGCGCCCCATAGCGCGCCTCCAGCGCCGGCTGGTCATCGAGGAACACCGATTCGAACTCTGGCGCCCGTGCCTTGGCCAGTTCGGCCAGGGCCATGTCACACAGATGGCAGTCGTCACGCTGGAACAGGRTCAACACCGGGGTTTGCTCCCTTGGCGGAAATGCTGCGCCGCAGTCATGGAAGTGCGGCGTGAACCGCTAGAATAGCGGTCTCTCCCGGTACCCGCAGTACGGCAACCATGGCTGTCAGCACGTTCGACGTTTTCAAGATCGGCATTGGCCCGAGCTCCTCGCACACCGTCGGGCCGATGAGGGCCGCCGAGCGCTTCATCCATCGCTGGCTGCTCGACCCGGGCAAGCTTGGAGAGGTCGCGCGCATCCGTGCCGATGTGTACGGCTCGCTGGCGCTGACCGGTCGCGGCCACGGCACCGACAAGGCGATCCTGCTTGGACTGGAAGGGCAGCGCCCGAACCTGATCGACCCGGACATCATCCCGTCCACGCTGGAACGCATCCGCAGCAGCAAGCGGATCATGCTGATGGGCCAGCACGAGATCGCCTTCGACGAAAAGCGCGACCTCGGCCTGAACAAGCGGCAGAAGCTGCCCTACCACACCAACGGCATGCGCTTCACCGCGTACAACGCCGATGACGAAGTGCTGGCCACCCGCGACTACTATTCGGTCGGCGGTGGCTTCGTGGTCAACCAGGACGACGCGGCCGATGACCGTATCGTGCCTGATGAAACGCCGTTGCCCTACCCGTTCAAGAGCGGCGACGAGCTGCTGGCGCAGACCGCCCGCAGCGGCCTGAGCATCGCCCAGTTGATGTTCGAGAACGAGAAATGCTGGCGCAGCGAAGACGAGATCCGCGACAACCTGCGCGAGATCTGGAGCGCGATGCAGGCCTGCGTGGCGCGCGGCATCCGTGAGGAAGGCGTGCTGCCGGGTGGCCTGAAAGTGGGCCGCCGCGCACCGGCGCTGTACCGCGAGTTGTCGTCGAAGCCGGAAGCGGCGATGCGCGACCCGCTGACCACGCTGGACTGGGTCAACCTGTACGCGCTGGCCGTGAACGAAGAAAACGCCGCCGGTGGCCGCGTGGTCACCGCACCCACCAACGGCGCGGCGGGCGTACTGCCGGCGGTGCTGCACTACTTCGACCGCTTCTGCCCGGGCGCGAACGAACAGCGGGTGTTCGACTTCCTGCTGACCTCGGCGGCGATCGGCATCCTGTACAAGGAAAACGCCTCGATCTCCGGCGCCGAAGTGGGCTGCCAGGGCGAGGTCGGCGTGGCCTGTTCGATGGCCGCCGGTGGCCTGGTCGCGGCGCTGGGCGGCAACCCTAGCCAGATCGAGAACGCGGCGGAAATCGGCATGGAGCACAACCTGGGCCTGACCTGCGATCCGATCGGCGGCCTGGTGCAGATTCCGTGCATCGAGCGCAACGCGATGGGTGCGGTGAAGGCGATCAATGCCTCGCGCATGGCCATGCGCGGCGACGGCAAGCACAAGGTGTCGCTGGACAAGGTCATCAAGACCATGCGCGATACCGGCCGCGAC
>NZ_JBFRFE010000064.1:0-11028 GCF_052114665.1 Stenotrophomonas sp. 2YAF22
GGGCGCGGCTGTGGTGGCGGGCGTGATCGCGGCAGCGGCGAAGCGCGAGCGGGAAACACGCGAGCGCGCCGATTACTGCATGAACCGCTACGGCAACTATGACCGCCGCACCGACAGCTATCGCGACCGCGATGGCTACACCTACCCCTGCCGCTGACTCCCTCGCTGAAGGACTACATGCAATGCATATGAACAAAACCGCCCTGCTGATCGCGCTGTGCGCCGCCCCGCTGCTTGCACAGGCGGCGCCAGCCGACCCGAAACAGGCCTATATCGATTCCACCTTCACCGCGATGGACAGCAACAAGGACGGTCGCGTCGACAAGGCCGAGTTTGCTACGTATCAGCAGGCACGCTTCAGCAAGCAGGCTGACTCGATCGATGCCGCGTTCGCTGCGATGGACAAGAACAAGGACGGAAAGATCAGCAAGGAAGAAGCGACCGTGGTGCCGGAAATTGCGAAGTACTTCACGGGGCTGGATACCGACGGCGATGGCTACCTGTCGCTGAAGGAAATGCAGCAGGCGATGGTGGCGGCGCAGACTGCCGACGCACCAGGGAAGTGACGGGTGCGGGGCAATGGGAATACCCCACTGCCCCTTGCTGTGCACTATGCCAGGCGCATTGCCGGATGCTCGCGCACCTGGTTGTCCAGTTCCTGCTGCTGACGCTGGGACAGGGCCTGTTGCCGTTCTGCACTGGCCAGCTCCAGACGGTGCAACGACTGCTCTACCGGCGTCTGCACGGCCACATCGGTGGGCATGGAAGCCCTCAGGTGTGCCGGGTCGTTCATCTCGCCCTGCACCACGAACACGTTGCGGCCCGCTGGGCTGTCCGCCGTCTGCGCGCTGAGCAGCACATGGTCGGCACGGTCCAGGTTGTTCTGCCGGGCCAGGACCATCACGCTGGCGGTCAGACGTTCACTGCTTTCATCCGCCGTGCGTCCTGCTCTGGCATCGATGCCGGCGACATGCCCGCTGACCTGCTGCAGCAGACTGTACTCGGCGTGGCCCGGGTCAATGTCCGCCAAACGCGTTGGCGAACGCTGGGGGCCTGGCATGCCATCGACCGATGCAGTGAGCGGGCTGCGGGTGATGGAGCGGTAGGGATCTTCCGGGTGGAAGTGGGTGGCCTTCTGCTGGCGCTCAAGGCGGACTTCGCGCGCGTCGTTGAGCTCGGCGATGCGGGCCGGATCGGTGATCTCGCGCAGCGAACTGTGCCCACCGCCGGAGGTGACACTGACCCACTTGCTGTCCTTTTCAAAGTACAACGCGTAGGAATTGAGGCCGCCAATGACGTTGGGGTCGACCGAGGAGCGGCCACCCAGGGCCTGGGTGACTTCATGGAACGTCAGCGTGCCGAGGTACTGGCTACCCCTGCTCAATCCCATCTGGGTGATGGCATCGCGGCTGGTACTTCCCACCCGAGGCAATCCGGCCCCATCGTTGTCGAGCATGTTGCTCCAGATCTGCTCGAGCTTCTGCGGGCCACTCTTTTCCAGTGCGGCCTGAAGCAGCACGCGGGGTGTCCAGCAATTGGGATCCATGCGATGCTGCTCGAACGCGCGGTCGTGCGCGGTCATCACATCCTTGCCGGGCAGGTTCAAGGCAAGATCCGGGCGCTGCTGCTGCGACCAGTACTGCCGCAACACGAGGTCCTGCTTGAGCAGACTCTGTCCGAAGGCTTCCCATTGCCGTTCACTCAACACCGCATTGGGGAAGCGTGAACCATCGTCGTGCTGCGTTCTCGCATGTTCCTGGGCGTAGCTGTTTGCCACCCGCCCGGGCAGGCTGTCGTTGCGCACAACACCCAACGCCAGCGTTCCATAACCGTCTGCACCGGGAAGTTGCGAGAGATAGTTCCAGTAGAGCTCCCGGTTGCCCGAATCCGCATAGGCAGTGAGGATCCTGATGTCCTTCTGGGTCAGTCCACCCATGACTTACTCCTTGAATTGTCTTCGGATCACCTGGCCTTGGTGCGTGCCAAGGCATCCCGTACCGCGTCTTCCATGCGCTTCCAGTCCTTCAGGAATGCCCGCTTGTAGTTCAAGGTGATCGAGAGCTTGTTCTCGACATCCACGAAATAGTGCGTACATCCTGCCGCCACCGGGTCGTCGAGGTCGATGACCTGATCGCCTTCCAGGCGCACGCCATCACCCCGGAACGAGATGGTCTCGCACTTTATGAATGTGGTGAGCTGACCATCTTCGTTGCGCGCAACATACCAGTCATCTTCATAGGCCGGGTTTCGAACAGGAGGCTTGCCGTAGCGGGCCTCGTAGTCCTTTGAATAGCGGGCCATCTTCTCTTCATCGATGGCATAAGGGACCAGCCCCAGCGTCGCTGGCCGGGCAATCCGCAGGTCCAGGCGTGCCCGTGGATCACCACGTTCCACCGATCCCTCCTCGGTGATGGCCTCGTTGGACGACAGTCGCGCAAGCGACGTTTCGATTGGAATCCTGTCGATGTAGTTCACCGCCACCGCGATCTCCTTGCGGAAATCATTGGTCCTCGGATTCGCCCGTGCGCCCGGCGCCGTCGGCTTCATGTCAGGCCATTCGATAACCAGCGTCACCCCCTCCCCCGGCCAAGGCGCAATCTGGCTGTCCAGATAATTGGCGGGGATGCGGAAGGTATTCGGCCCCAGCTTCACATCCACGGGCGCGTCGGTGTAGGTGTGGCCGTTTAGGGTGCGGCCGGTCTGCGTTGCGCCAGGCATGGTGGGATTCCTTTCGTGTTCGGTGGATGGCGGTCGTGCGCAGGCACTGGCGCTCACAGCGACGGCGATTGCGAGTGCCAGGCACCGGCCGGAGGACATCGGGTGCATCGGGCCATTCCATTGCGGGGTTTGGCTCCACTATAGGCAAAGGCCGATCAACGGGACAGGAACGTCATCACTACCCGCCCACGATCAGATTTTTCCTACGCACCTCCATCGCCGTGCCAGTTGGCACCTTCAACGCCACTGCAGATCGACGCGGCACTGCGGGCAGGAGTGGTAGGCAGATGCCGGGCGGACCGCGAGTGCACCCACAATGCCGATCAGTATCGACATGGCCAGCATCCCGATGACGCCCATCAATACGAAACCAACTGCACCGCCAAGCAGCGCGAGAAGCGTGAATGCCCACCCCGAGCCAGACCAATGCACGCGGCCATTGCGGATGGCCATCGGGCCGCGGTATCCGCAGGCAAGGCAGATTGTCGATGTTGTGCTGCCAGGCGGCGCTGGCCGCGAAGACGGCTTCATACGCTACTCCGACCCACGATGCTACAAATAATGTAGCATACGAATTGTGGGGCGATTGCCATCCTGTAGACCGTTACAGAATGCGCCCAGGCGGGTAATGTCGCCCACACCTCTCCGCGACCAGTTCACCAAGCGCCTCAAAGAAGCGCGCTTGGCGATGGGCATCTCCCAGCGCGAGCTGGGCCGGCGCATTGGCTTGTCTGAGGATGTGGTGTCCAGCCGGGTGACACGTTACGAACAGGGCACGTCGGAGCCGGACTTTGCCACTGCCGGAAAGATGGCTGCCGAACTGGGTGTTCCGCTGGCCTATCTTCTGGCCGATAGCGACGCACTGGCCAATGTCATTCTCGCCGCCGCCAAAATGCCGCACGCAGAACAGCGACGCCTGGTCGCTGAATTAAAAGAGCGCGCGAAGCGGTCGAGCGGCGCAGATCAAGCAGAAAGCGATAACGAGTAGCACGGCGCTTGAACCGCAGGCATGGGGACCAGGTTGGAGGTCCCCCCCCTGCCCGCGCACCGGTGAATCAAGGGTCAAGACAGCGCTCTACCTGTAGTGACAGCGCCTCGCAGGCATCGAACAGACCATCGACCATGGCCGCCGACGGATAGAAGCCCGGATCATCGTTCTCCCGAGCTACGTGTGYGGCGTGCAACATGGCAGTGAGCGCGGTGATGCCCGAGGCACTGCGGGTGGCCAAGGCCAAGTCGAAAGCGCGACCGGGCGTGAGGCGGTTTTCGGACCACGGTGTGCCGTCCGCACGATGGCCTTTGCCGTGGCCTCGCAGGAACGTGAAGAACGCAGAGGGAGGCGCGGACTCGGCGACATCACTGAGTGCGTCTTCCATCTTTTCGGCGAGAGCATTGGGAAGATCGCGCACGGCATCGCCGAGCAGCGCGTGCAGACGAGGATAGTCGGGAAGCAGGTCAGACATGGTGGCAACCTCGCGGTGTAGCCACCTGCAGATGCAAGGTGGCGGACGGTGCGGGTTGGCGTGCCGGATACGTACCACTAAAGCCGGCGGATCGAGAGATCCCCACGCACCGCCCGCCATGGACTGGCAGACGGTGCATTGTCGTGATTGCAGTTGCGGCTGCAACACGATCCGTAGTGATACGTAAGTTCGGGACGCCAATCCCGGCCTAGGCAGGTGCCTTGGCGAGGCCATGATTCGCGTGCCGTCCGGCGCTGAAAAGAGGCAGAAACAGCATTGTGTGCAGCCTGCGACAGCCGGGGCCTTCTGCGAAGTGGAGCCGTGACGAAGCGCACGCACCGGAGCAGTCGACCGTCGCCCACGGCATGGCCGATTACGACGATCGGATTACCCAAAGCGCCGCCATCATGCAGATCACGACCCGCCTACAGGTTCGACGCGTTCCGCCACAGACTGCTACGGGCGCGCATGGGGCATGGCCACGGTCACTACTGCCCCATCATGATGGGCGCCTTGCATTCACTGCGGAAGTTCGCCGCCTTGCGGTCCAGCGCTAGGCGCAGTTGCGGAACCCGCGCCATCTTGCCGCGCATCGCTAACACGGGCAGCGCGCCCGCAAACTCGGACTCGGTCACACCCAGCGGATCGGGACCACGACGGATGTTCCAGACAAGTGCATCCAAGTCCGTACCAAATGCCAGCACCGTGTCCAGCGACAACAACGCTCGTCCATACAGGCTTCCATCCTGCAGGCGCGTCCAGTCCATGGTGTTGGTCAGGCTGGTGGAGTGAACCGAGAACCGTCTGGCCGGATCGGCGAAGCGGTACAGATGAATCCACGTATGCCCCGGGTCTTTCAGTGGCTGGCCGATCTCCTTTGCGTTGAACCGGAACTCCATGCCCACAACCACGTCGCGCTCGGGAACGGTCTTCTGACGGGTCGCATCACTCGGCCAGTGGTAGATCAGATTCCAACTGAACGAGGCACCGGTGCCGAAAGAGACCTGCTTCGATGTCCATTGATAAGTGTCGCGCGATTCCGTAGCCCCGGTGGCTCCATCCACATAGCGCAGGGCGTCCCAAGTCCCGTCAGCCTCTTCCGACCAGAGACCACACGCCAATGATTGGACGGCTGCCTGCGCAGCGGCGGGCAGTGCTGCGGCCAACAGCGCGACGGCCAACACACGGATTCGGCGCGGGAAATGCTGCATCAGCTTCGACATGGGAATCCTTCCTGGATTGCAACCATTGAACGACGGCGAGCTCGGGTTGCGGGCCCCATGGTAACCCGGTGCAAGCCTGCGTTCGCCCAGACGGAGGCGGTACAAGCCACAAGCGACACCAAGCCCGCTTATCATTGGCTCGTAAGGGCACTTTACGCCCATTGACGTATGCAAGGCAGTTTCTGGATGTCTATGGAATGGCGCCCCTCGGGCTGGGGCCAGCGTTTGACCCGTTCAGCACACTGGTTGCTGCGGCTGGAAGGCGAATACGTCGAGATTCGCATGGGTGGCAAGCACTACCGCCAGCACGTGGACGATGATGCGCGCGTGCGGATCATTCCGGGCCTGTTCTGGGCCCGGGTCGAGCTGCAGACTGAAGACCATCACACGGTGTCCGTCGATGGCCTGCCCAACCGCCAAGCATCCCAGCTTTCGGCCGCCGTGCAGCAGGTCCTGTTTACCTGCACGACCCGCGGTCGCAAAGCGCTCTTTGCAGACATCCTCGCGCAGATCCACTGCTGGCTGGCCAAGGCAGACACCCTGACAGACCGCGGCAGCGCCGACCGCCGCTGGATCACCCACGAACAGCAGCAAGCACTGCTGGCCGAGCGCCCCGCCCTGCCCCTGCAGCCGTCCGAGCTGCAGCAGCTGTTCCTCGATGACGCCGTACACGAAGACCTGCACGCGCACAGCCACCGTGCCGCGCTGGACGCCCTGCGCGACTGGGAACTGGATTGGCCATCCGTCTGGGCCGAGGCCAACGCGTCCATGGCAACGCGCGAACTGGTGCTGGCCAGGAACTTCCTGCAACGGGTGGAGAGCAAGCCGCTTACCGAAGAACAAGCCCGCGCGGTCATCTGTTTCGACAACCGCGTGCAGGTGGTCGCCTCAGCCGGCTCCGGCAAGACCTCCACTATGGTGGCCAAGGCTGCTTACGCTATCGACCGTGGCTTTGTGACCCCCGAGCGCATCGTGATGCTGGCCTTCAACAAGGATGCCGCCAAAGAGCTGGAAGATCGGGCACAGCGATCCTTCGAGCGGCTAGGCATGGGCGATACCGTGGTGGAGGCGCGCACTTTCCATGCACTTGGCCTGTCCATCATCGCCAAGGCGACGGGGCGCAAGCCCGATATTCCCGAATGGGCCATCGATGCAACGCTGGGCTTCAACAAGCTGGCCGAGCTGGTGGACAACCTGAAGGACCGCTCGACCCACTTCCGCACCCAGTGGGACATGTTCCGACTGGTCTTCGGGCGCGACCTGCCGCCGCTGGGTACGCAGATGCTGGCCGATGGCTACGACCGAGATGGCACGCCCTATATCCGCACCCTGCAGGGTGAAAGGGTGAAGAGCCAGGAAGAGTGCGTGATTGCCGATTGGCTGTTCTACAACGGCGTGGCCTACGACTACGAGCGGCGCTACGAGTTCGATACCGCCACCGATACCCATCGCCAATATCGCCCGGACTTCTATTATCCGGACGCCGAGTTGTATCACGAGCACTTCGCGCTGGATGCCGACGGCCAGCCGCCGCAGCAGTTTGCCAACTACGCCGATGGCGTGCGCTGGAAACGCGAGCAGCATGCCGCACGCGGTACCGCGCTGGTCGAGACCACCTCGTTCGGGCTGCGCAGTGGCGAGGCCCTGCACCACCTATCGGAACGGCTGGGCGAATCACGCATCGAGCTGGACCCCAACCCGGACCGCGAACTACCCGATACCGGCGCCAAGCCGATGCCCGATGCCGATCTGATCGGGCTGATGCGCACTTTCATTGCGCACGCCAAGAGCAACTGCCTGAGCCTGGAAGGCATGGCCGAGCGTCTGCGGCAGATGCCCGAGGATCAGTTCAAGGAGCGTTACCGGCGCTTCCTGGAAATCGCCGGGCCCGTGTTCCAGGCGTGGGATGACGCGCTGGCCGACGAGGGCAGCATCGACTTCGAAGACATGTTGAACATGGCCGCCGGGCTGCTGGAACAGGGCCACTATGAATCGCCCTACGAACTGGTGATGGCCGACGAATTCCAGGACGCCTCGCGCGCCCGCGCCCGCCTGTGCCGCGCCCTGGTCAACCGCCCAGGCCGCTATCTGTTTGCCGTTGGCGACGACTGGCAATCGATCAACCGCTTCGCCGGCGCCGATGTTTCAGTGATGACCGATTTCCGCGAATGGGTGGGGCACGGGCAAGTGCTGAAACTGGAGCAGACTTTCCGCTGTCCGCAGGAGCTGTGCGACATCTCCAGTCGCTTCATCAGCCGCAATCCGACGCAGATTGCCAAGACGGTTCGTTCTGCTACGCCGGCAATGGGCCCGGTGCTGCAGGCGTTCCAGATGAACCGGCGTGAGGAGGTGCAGGATGGTGTTCGCCAGTACCTTGCCAAGCTGCACCAGCAGCTGTTGTCAGGTGCGGTTCCGCAGGGACGCGACGGGCGCGTTAGCGTTTTTGTTCTGGGGCGCTACCGCGCGGATCGCGGTGCAGTGCCTTCGGATTGGAAGACGACCTTCGGCAGCACGATGGATGTCGAGTTCCTCACAGCACATCGATCGAAGGGGCGCGAGGCGGACTACGTGATCCTGCCGGGCATGATCAATCGCAGCTTCCCGAGCCTACGCTCGGATGACCCGGTGCTTTCCCTGGCAATGCCGGATGGTGATACTTATCCACTGAGCGAAGAACGACGGTTGTTCTATGTCGCGCTGACGCGTGCGCGACGGTCGGTTGCGATGTTCACTCTGCAGGGGAAGCACTCACCGTTCCTGGACGAGCTGGTGAACGAAGGTGCCGTAGAGGTCACCGGGATTTCAGGGACGGCTATCAACGACGAGCGCTGCCCCGTATGCAAGGTGGGGGTGTTTGTCGACAGAACGGGACCGCATGGGCCTTTCAGGTCATGCTCCAGTTACCCGTTGTGCCATAGCAAGCCGAAAGGTGGTTTTCGTGGGTAAGCGCACCCGGCCTCATCCACGCGCGCGTGCATACATCAGGGGCGCATGCTGATCTGACGGTCCGATGGGCGCGCAGCTGCGGCGACAACAAAAACCCCTGTTTCCAGGGGCTTTTTGAAAAAGCTGGCGGAGAGAGTGGGATTCGAACCCACGGAAGGTTTAACCCTTCGCCGGTTTTCAAGACCGGTGCCTTAAACCGCTCGGCCATCTCTCCGTATCGGCCCAGCCTGCTGGCCGGGCACGCATTCTCGCACGGCCGGGCGATTTGCCCAAGACCGTTGTTCCTTAGGAGGCAACCCTCAGCCCGCGTCCACCGCCAACGCACCCAGCGCACTGGCCTTGATCCGCTCCTTGGCCTTCTCGCAGGCGCCACCGCAATCCAGGCGCGAGGCCTCCAGCTGCGGCGGCAGGTGTTCGGCCAGGAAGTCGATGAATACCCGCACCGCCGGCAGCAGGCCGCGACGCGAGGCGAACACGGCATGGCACACGCCCTGCGGAAGCGACCAGTCCGGCAGCACCACTTCCAGCTCGCCGTTGCGCACGGCATCGGCGCAGACGGTTTCCGGCAGCATGGTGATGCCGAAGCCGTCCTTCACCATGCTCTGCAGCAGCGGGAAGTCGAAACCAGCCACGCGCGGCTGCAGGTCCACCCGGCGCACCGCGCCTTCCGGTCCGTGCAGTTCCCAGCGCTGGCGCGCTTCGTCTTCGCTGATGCTGAGGGTTACGTGGTTGGCCAGCTCTTCCGGGTCCTTCGGGCGACCGGCGCGGTCCAGGTACTTCGGGCTGGCCACCAGCAGTTCCTGCACCTGGCCAAAGCTGCGCATCACCAGACTGCCGTCGTCGTCCAGACGCGAACGCACGCGCAGGGCGACGTCGTAGCCTTCGTTGATGATGTCCACGCGGCGGTTGCTGATGTTCAGCTGCAGCCGCACCTTCGGGTACTGCTCCAGGAACTTGGGCAGCAGCTTGGGCAGCTGCATCTGCGCCAGCGAGACCGGCACGCTGGCGCGCACCAGGCCGCGTGGCTCGGCGCTGAGGCGGTCCACCACCTCGCGCGCGGCCTGCGCCTCGGCCAGCATGGTCTGGGCGTGGCGGTGCACGCTGGTACCGACGTCGGTGACAGCAAAACGCCGCGTGGAGCGCTGCAGCAGGCGCACGCCCAGGTCGGTTTCCAGCTGGCTGATGCGGCGGCTCAGGCGCGACTTGGGGATGCCCAGTGCGCGCTCGGCGGCGGCAAAACCGCCGTGGTCGACCACCATCGCGAAGTAGTAGAGATCATTCAGGTCATGCATACCCGAGTTCCATTAGTAGAACAATAAGTGGCATTCAACCACCTTTATCCCGCCCTTGCAACAACCTATTGTTCTCTCCGTCGGCGGCAAGTCCGCCACCTCTCCCGAACATAGGTACTGCCATGAAGCTTCTGCACATCGACGCCAGCGTGCTTGGCGACAACTCCGTCTCCCGCCACCTGACCGCCGCCGTGGTGGCCCAGTTCAAGCAGCAGATCGACGGCCTGCAGGTTGATTATCGCGATCTTGACGCCAATCCGGTACCGCATCTGCGCAGCGGTTCGCTGGCCAAGACCGATGCCGCCGAGGCTGCCGATGCTGAACAGGTGCTCGAGCAGTTCCTGGCTGCCGACATCGTGGTGATCGGCGCGCCGATGTACAACTTCAGCGTGCCCTCCACCCTGAAGGCCTGGATCGACCGCGTGGCGGTGRCCGGGCGCACCTTCAAGTACACCGAGAACGGCCCGGTGGGCCTGGCCGGTGGCAAGCGGGTGATCGTGGTCAGCAGCCGTGGCGGCATCTACACCGATTCGCCGGCGGACTTCCAGGAGCCGTTCCTGCGCCAGACGTTTGCCTTCTGGGGCATCAACGACATCGAGTTCGTGCGTGCCGAGGGCATCGCCTATTCGCCGCAGCATCGCGAAGACGCCATTGCCGGTGCACTGGCAGCTCTGCCGTCGCATGAGCCGGCGGAAGTGGCAGCGGCGTAACGCGTTCCAGCGTTCGGCGCCTCTCTCCCTCGTCTGGGTGCTGAACGCGGGCCGGGATTCCCTCCCCCATCCCGGCCCACCCTGGCGGCCCTGCTTTTGCGGGGCCGCTTTTTTTTGCCACCATGGGCCGATGAACTACATCGTGATGGCTGCGCACCGCAGCGAATTTCCGCATCCGATCACCCTGCACCGTGGCCAGGCACTGGTGGTGGGCGAACGTTATGAGGGGCCCGAGGGTTGGGAGGACTGGTTTCTGTGCGAGGCCGAGGGACAGCAGCCGGGGTTCGTGCCGGCGCCGGTGATCGGTCGCGATGCGCAGGGTGGCGCGTTTGCCACGGAGGATTACTGCGCACGGGAGCTTGATGTGGACCCGGGGCAGCACCTGCGCGGCGTGCGCACGCTCAATGGGTGGGCGTGGTGTGTGCCGGCAGCTGGCGAGGCCGGTTGGGTACCGCTGGAGAAGCTGCGCATAGCAGGTTGATGGATTGCGGCATCCACGCATGGCGTGGATCTACTGCAAAGCCCTAAGCCCCAGCGCCTGGATGCAGCATCGCGCCAGTAGATCCACGCCATGTGTGGATGCCGCACCGCCTCAGTAGATCCACGCCATGCGCGGATGCCGCACCGCCTCAGTAGATCCACGCCATGCGCGGATGCCRCACCGCCTCAGTAGATC
>NZ_JBFRFE010000065.1:0-10851 GCF_052114665.1 Stenotrophomonas sp. 2YAF22
GGCATAGGCAATGAAGCCGAACGCCAGGCCGTTGGCGATGGAATAGGTGAACGGCATCGCCAGCGCACACAGCGCGGCGGGTACGGATTCGGTCAGGTCGCTCCAGTCCACTTCCACCAGTTCGCGCAGCATCAGTCCGGCCACGAACAGCAGCGCCGGCGCGGTGRCATAGCCGGGCACCATCGCCGCCAGCGGCGAGAACAACAGCGCGGCCAGGAACAAGGCAGCCACCACCAGTGCGGTCAAACCGGTACGGCCGCCCACCTGCACGCCCGAGGCGCTTTCGGCGAAGGCGGTGGTRCTGCTGGTGCCCAGCAGCGAGCCGGCCACAATCGCCGTGCTGTCGGCCAGCAGAGCGCGGCCGAACCGCTTCTGCGCGCCCGGCAGTTTCAGCAGGCCGGCACGGCCGACCACGCCATACAGCGTGCCGGTGGCATCGAACACTTCCACCAGCACGAACACCAGCACCACCTGCAGCAGCACGGCGATCGGCGCGCCGCCGTTGTGGTGCAGCAGGCCAGGCAGGTCCAGCTGCAGGAAGGTCGGCGCCAGGCTCGGCGGCAACGACACCAGCCCGTGGTACTGCAGATCGCCCAACGCCCAGCCGGCCGCGGTCACCGCCAGGATGCCGATCAGGATCGCACCGCGCACACGCCGCGCTTCCAGGATCGCGATCAGCAGGAAACCGCCCAGTGCCAGCAGCGGCGGCGCGGTATTGAGCGGGCCCAGCGCCACCAGCGTGTCCTCGTTGCCGATGATCACGCCGGATTTCTGCAGCGCGATGATGGCCAGGAACAGGCCGATGCCGGCCACGATCGCCGACCGCAACGACGCCGGAATGCCCGACACCAGCCACGCGCGCACGCCGGTCAGCGACAGCACCAGGAACACCAGGCCGGAAATGAACACCGCCGCCAGCGCCTGCTGCCAGGGCAGGCCGGCAGCGCCGACCACGGTGAAGGCGAAGAACGCATTCAAGCCCATGCCCGGGGCCATGCCCACCGGGAAGTTGGCCGCCAGTGCCATCACCACCGAGCCCAGCGCCGCGGCCAGACAGGTGGCCACGAACACCGCACCGGCGTCCATGCCGGTGGTGCCCAGGATCTCGGGATTGACGAAGACGATGTAGGACATCGTCAGGAAGGTGGTGACACCGGCCAGCAGTTCGGTGCGCACGGTGGTGCCGTGCTGCTGCAGCTGGAACAGGCGTTCGAACAGGGACATCGCAGATCTCTCGTACCTGCACGCCCTGCCGCCCGAAGGACCGGCGGGTGCGTCGCCAGGCGGTTAGAAGTGGTAGTTCAACTTCAGCGTAACGCTGCTGTAGTTGGTATGGAAGCTGCGTCGCGCCGCAGCGGGGTAGTTGGGATCTTCCAGGTAAACCGGGCTGGAGCCCAGATGGGTGTAACGGTACTCCGCACCCGCCGAAAGCTGGTCGCTGAAGCGGTACAGCACGCCTGCGCCGACGTTCGCGCCGGTGGATACATGGGATGCGCGGGTTTCGAATTCGGCCACGCGGCAGCCGTTGGTGGCCTCCACCAGCGACTTGTCGCAGCCCAGCGAAAACTCCTGGCGGGCCACGCTCACGCCGGCGCTGACGTACGGCAGCCACTGGCCCGCCGCGTAACCCAGCTTCAGGTTGATCGCACCCGAACGGGTCACCGCATCCTTGCCGTAGTAAGGGCTGTACCGATGGTTGTCGCGGTCCTTCCACTCCTGGTTGACGTTGCCGAAGGAAAGGGCGCCTTCGATCCCGGCGACCACATTGTTGTCGAACTGCCAGTTGCGGCCGGCCTGCAGCCCGCCAGCAAAGCCGCGGATGCTCTTTTCAGAGGCATTGGTGTTGCTGCGGTCCTGGCTGTGGCCTTCGCCATGGCTGGCATGGGCACCCAGGTAGATGCCTTCCCAGTTCGCCGGCGCGGCCGCGGCAGTGCCGGACAGCAGCAGCGCTGCCGTGGTGGAGATCAATGCTTTCATGGTGTTTTCCTACGAGGGGGATGAATCGGGTGCGTAGGAAAACCGAAGCGTTGGGCCGGGAACATACAACGAGTTGCAAAGTGTGGAGGATGCCGTGTGCGACAAGGAATCAACACTGCTTTACACGGGCAGCCTTCAGCCGGGTGGCGTTGAAGCGCGTCGCGAAGAGGCCAAAAGCGTCAACAAAAATCGATTGCGGCCCATGAAAGGCGAAAGGCCGCGCGAGCGCGGCCTTTCGTTCTTGCTTACTTCAGCGCCTTGAAGCGCAGGCGCTTCGGCGCAGCGTCGTCGCCCATGCGGCGRCGCTTGTCTTCTTCGTACTCGCGGTAGTTGCCCTGGAAGAACTCCACGTGCGAATCGCCTTCGAACGCCAGGATGTGGGTCGCGATGCGATCCAGGAACCAGCGGTCATGCGAAATGACGAAGGTGTTGCCCGGGAACTCCAGCAGCGCATCTTCCAGCGCACGCAGGGTTTCGATGTCCAGATCGTTGGACGGTTCGTCGAGCAGCAGCACGTTGCCACCCTGCAGCAGGGTCTTGGCCATGTGCAGGCGGCCACGCTCACCACCGGACAGCGAACCGACCATTTTCTGCTGGTCCTGGCCCTTGAAGTTGAAGCGGCCGATGTAGGCGCGCGACTGGATCTCGATGCCGTTGATGTTGAGGATGTCCAGGCCGCCCGCGATTTCCTGGAACACGCTGTGGTTGCCTTCCAGCGCGTCGCGGCTCTGGTCCACGTAGGACAGCTGCACGGTCGGGCCGACCACGATCTCGCCGGTGTCCGGCTTTTCCTGGCCGGTGATCATCTTGAACAGGGTCGACTTACCGGCACCGTTGGGGCCGATGATGCCGACGATGGCGCCCGAGGGCACCAGGAAGTTCAGGTTGTCGAACAGCAGGCGGTCGCCGAACTTCTTGGAGACGTTCTTGAATTCCATCACCGCCTGGCCCAGGCGCTCGCCCGGCGGGATGAAGATTTCATTGGTCTCGTTGCGCTTCTGGTAATCGACCGACTGCAGCTCTTCCAGGCGGGCCAGACGGGCCTTGCCCTTGGTGCGGCCGCCCTTGGCGTTCTGGCGCGACCACTCCAGTTCCTTCTGGATCGCCTTCTGGCGAGCCTTTTCCTGGTTGTCTTCCTGCTTCAGGCGCTCATCCTTCTGGGTCAGCCAGTCGGTGTAGTTGCCCTTCCACGGAATGCCGCGGCCACGGTCCAGTTCCAGGATCCACTCGGCGGCGTTGTCCAGGAAGTAGCGATCATGGGTGACCGCCACGACGGTGCCGGTGTAGCGCGCAAGGAACTGTTCCAGCCATTCCACCGACTCGGCGTCGAGGTGGTTGGTCGGTTCGTCGAGCAGCAGCATGTCCGGCTTCTGCAGCAGCAGGCGGCACAGCGCCACACGGCGCTTTTCACCACCGGACAGCTTGCCGACGATGGCCTCCCACGGCGGCAGGCGCAGCGCATCGGCAGCCACGTCCAGCTGGTTTTCCAGCGTGTGCGCATCGCCGGCGGCGAGGATCGCCTCCAGGCGTTCCTGTTCCTTGGCCAGCGCGTCGAAATCGGCGCCTTCTTCGGCATAGGCCGCGTAGACCGCGTCCAGCGCAGCCTGTGCCTGCAGCACTTCGCCAACGCCTTCTTCAACCGCTTCACGCACGGTCTTGGTCGGGTCCAGCTCCGGTTCCTGCGCCAGGTAGCCAACCTTGATGCCGGCCTGCGGACGGGCTTCGCCCTCGAAATCGGTGTCCACGCCGGCCATGATCTTCAGCACGGTGGACTTGCCGGCGCCGTTCAGGCCCAGCAGGCCGATCTTCGCGCCCGGGAAGAAGGACAGCGAGATGTCCTTGATGATCTGCCGCTTGGGCGGGACCACCTTGGACACGCGGTTCATGGTGTAGATGTATTGCGAGGACATGAGGTCTCCGTAGGCGCGACCCTGCGCCCGGTCCGTCACGGGGAACTTCCCGTTGCGGCAGCGGGCACAGACTGAATGGAATACCCCCAATTATAGCCGGAACCGCTTACGCCCCGCGCCGTCCGCAGCGCCCGGGGCTGGCCGAGGACTGAATGGGCCGTCACAGTCCCGCAGCGGGAAGCGTTTCCAGCCGGAAACGGTTCAGATCGAATGCGCAATATGGGCTCACCACCCACCCAGCAGAGGTCTCCCATGCACATCCATCGACTCATGGCCGGCGCCGTGGCCTCTGTACTGGCGCTGGGCGCCATCGCCCCGGCCTTCGCCGACAACGACCACCGTGGTCGCGACCGCGACCGCCGTGAATGGCGAGAAGATCGCCGCGAGTGGCGCCACGACCGTCGCGACTGGGAACGCGACCGCCGCGAAGCGCGCCGTGACTACCGCCACGACCGCCGCTACGACCACGGCTATTACCGCCCGGCACCGCCGCCGCCGCGGGTGGTCTACAGCCCGGGCTACCGGCCCGGCTATGGCTATGGCTGGCAGCGTGGGCACCGCTACCGCGATTACTACCGCGGCCCGATCTACGTGGTGAACGACTACCCGCGCTACCAGCTGCGCCGCCCGCCTTACGGCCACCACTGGATCCGCGATGACCGCGGCAACATGCTGCTGGTCGCCGTGGCAACCGGCATCATCGCCGACTACATCATCAACAACCGTTGATGCAGCGCCGGGGTCGGATCCCTTTCCGCAGCAAAGGGCTCTGACCCCACAACGCCATTCGAAACCATACGGGGCCGGATTCGTTCGTCGAATCCGGCCCCGCGCTTTTCGGCCCCGCCAGGCCGGGGCGGGGCTACAATCAAGGGCTGAGTCGTACCCCTTTCCCCGCCTGCTGGAGTACCCGATGTTCCCGCGTGACGTCCGCATCGAAACCTACGATCCCGAACTGGCCAAGGCCATCGCCGCTGAGACCCAGCGCCAGGAAGACCACGTCGAGCTGATCGCCAGCGAGAACTACACCAGCCCGGCGGTGATGGAAGCCCAGGGCAGCCAGCTGACCAACAAGTACGCCGAAGGCTACCCGGGCAAGCGCTACTACGGTGGCTGCGAATACGTGGACATCGCCGAACAGCTGGCGATCGACCGCCTCAAGCAGCTGTTYGACGCGGACTATGCCAACGTGCAGCCGCACAGCGGCTCGCAGGCCAACCAGGCCGTGTACTTCGCGCTGCTGCAGCCGGGTGACACCATCCTCGGCATGAGCCTGGCCCACGGCGGCCACCTCACCCACGGCGCCAAGGTCAACGCCTCGGGCAAGCTGTTCAACGCTGTGCAGTACGGTGTGAACGATCAGGGCCTGATCGATTACGACGAAGTCGAGCGCCTGGCCCTGGAGCACAAGCCGAAGATGGTCGTTGCCGGCTTCTCGGCCTACTCGCAGGTGATCGACTGGGCGCGCTTCCGCGCCATCGCCGACAAGGTCGGTGCCTACCTGTTCGTGGACATGGCGCACGTCGCCGGTCTGGTTGCTGCTGGCGTCTATCCGAGCCCGCTGGAACATGCCCACGTGGTCACCTCGACCACCCACAAGACCCTGCGCGGTCCGCGCGGCGGCATCATCGTCGCCAAGGGCGCCAACGAAGACCTGGTCAAGAAGCTGCAGTCGATCGTGTTCCCGGGCATCCAGGGCGGTCCGCTGATGCACGTCATCGCCGGCAAGGCCGTGGCCTTCAAGGAAGCGCTGGAGCCGGGCTTCAAGACCTACCAGCAGCAGGTGGTGAAGAACGCGCAGGCGATGGCCAACACGCTCATCGCACGCGGCTACAAGATCGTCTCCGGCGGCACCCAGAACCACCTGATGCTGGTCGACATGATCGGCAAGGACGTGTCCGGCAAGGACGCGGAAGCTGCGCTGGGCAAGGCCCATATCACCGTCAACAAGAACTCGGTGCCGAACGACCCGCGTTCGCCGTTCGTGACCTCGGGCCTGCGCCTGGGCACCCCGGCCGTGACCACCCGTGGCTACACCGAGCAGGACTGCGTGGACCTGGCCAACTGGATCGCCGACGTGCTCGACGCCCCGGCCGATGAAGCCGTCATTGCCCGCGTGCGCGACGCGGTCAGCGCGCAGTGCCGCAAGTACCCGGTCTACGGTTGATCGGGCACTGGGGTCGGAGCCCTTCCCTGCGGGAAGGGTTCTGACCCCGGCACCGGAGTACCCGCGCATGGATGAGCGCCGCCTCAAGTATCTCTATGCAGCCTTGGCTGTGCCGTTGGGCGCACCCAGCGTGCTGTTCGGTGGCGCGATGGCGGTGGTGGGCATGGCGGGAAGCGTGCTTTCACTCGCCGACGGCACCGTCAACCTGCCCGGGCAGGCATTGATGCTGGTGTGGGGCCTGGTTGGCCTCGCCGGCTGCCTCGCCTGGCTTGATCTCAGCTGTGGATACTTGTTCGGAGGACGCAGCGCACTACGCACCCGCAGCCGGGTGCAGTGGGGCGCGCTGCTGCTTGGCATGCTGGCTGCGCTGCCGCTGTTGGGTATAGGGCTGTGGCTGGGCATCACCCATGGCAGCGAAGGCTTCGGTCTGCTGCTGATGGGGCCTTCGCTGCTGGTCCCRGCTGGCATGCTGTTGTGGCTGCGACCTCGCGCTTGAAGCGAGCGACCTGCAAGGAGATTCGAACGCATGGATGAGCGCCTGCACAAGCGCCTGTACATCGCCCAATGCCTGCTGCTGGGGTTGCCTGCACTGGTGGCCGGTGGCGGCGTCGCCGGCTTCGGCATCTACACCTTCCTGACCCGCCACGGCCTGATGCGCGGCGACGAAGGCGCAGTGTTGTTGCTGTGGGCGCTGGCGGGGGTGATCGGCTTGCTGGCCTGGTTGTGGCTCAGCATCCGCTACCTGCGGCGGGGGCGCGATGGCGTGCGGCACACCGCCCGTATTCCCTGGATCGGCTTGGCGCTGGGCGCGATGGCGGCGCTGGCCGTGATCGGCGTGGTGCTTTTCAGCTTGTTTGCCGGCAGTCCCTGGCAGGTACTGGGCTATCTGGTACTGGGCGTGCCGCTGCTGGTGCCGGCTGCGCATCTGGTGTGGTTGCGTCGCGCTCAGGGCCTTGCCGGACAAGGCTGATTGCCGCCTGCATTTGCTRCAAAACCCCTTCTCAGGTACCGTTGCGACGCTACCACGACCGTGGCAGCAGGTATTTCCCCTGAGCCAGGCGTTCAATGCATTGCCCCTTCTGCCAGCATGCCGATACACGGGTCATCGACTCGCGCGTCTCCGAAGACGGCGCGACGATTCGCCGTCGGCGTGAGTGCGAGGCGTGCAACGAACGCTTCAGTACGCTGGAAACCGTTGAACTGAAGCTGCCGGCCATCGTCAAGAGCGATGGCACCCGTGAAGCCTTCGATGCCCGCAAGGTCCGCGCCGGCTTTGACCGCGCGCTGCAGAAGCGTGCGGTGCCGGAAGAGAAGATCGAGGCGGCGGTGCGCGCAGTGGTGCATCAGCTGCGCATCAGCGGCGAACGCGAAGTGCCCTCGATCAAAGTGGGCGAGTTCGTGATGAATGAACTGCGCAAGCTTGACCATGTCGGTTATGTGCGTTTCGCTTCGGTGTACCGCAGTTTCGAGGACGTGGCCGATTTCCGCGAAGAAATCGAGAAGCTCGAACGCGATCTGCCTTCCAGCACCGAGCAGTTGCAGCTGCTGGGCGATGTGATTGCCCTGACCAAGAAAAAGAAGGGCTGACGGCCTCTGCATCGGTAGCTGCCAACCTTGGTTGGCGCCGTGTCGCCCATCCACGCATGGCGTGGATCTACTGGGCTCTGCCAACCTTGGTTGGTGCCGTGCCGCCCATCCACGCATGGCGTGGATCTACTGGGCCTTGGCTGGCATCGTGCTGACGGCGGTACCATGGCGGCATGAGCACATCGTTCACCGTCCTTGACCACCTGCACATGGCCAGCGCGTTGCGGCTCGCCGAGCGTGCGGCCTATACCACCCGCCCCAACCCGATGGTCGGCTGCGTGATCGCCCATGGCGACCGCGTGGTCGGGCAGGGCTGGCACCAGCGTGCCGGCGGCCCGCATGCCGAAGTGTTCGCTCTGCGCGAGGCCGGCAGCGAAGCGCGTGGTGCCACCGCCTACGTCACCCTGGAACCATGCGCGCACTACGGACGCACGCCACCGTGCGCGTTGGCGCTGATAGACGCCGGTGTGTCGCGCGTTGTGGCCGCCATGCGCGACCCGTTCCCGAAGGTCGATGGCGGTGGTTTCGACCTGCTGCGCGACGCCGGCATCGAGGTCGCCGAGGGCTTGATGGCCGCGCAGGCGCGCGAGCTCAACAAGGGATTCCTGTCGCGCGTGGAACGCGGTCGTCCGTGGCTGCGGGTGAAACTGGCCGCCAGCCTCGATGGCCGCACCGCGATGGCCGACGGCAGTTCGAAGTGGATCACCGGCCCCGCCGCGCGCGAAGATGTGCAGCACTGGCGCGCGCGCGCTGGCGCGATCCTCACCGGCGCCGACACCGTGCTCGCCGACGACCCGATGCTGACCGTGCGCTTGGCTGACACTGAAGTCATGCCGCCACTGCGCGTCGTCCTCGATTCGCGCCTGCGCTCGCTGGAATGCAGCCGGGTGCGCGAGGGTGGGGCGCCCACGCTGTACCTGCACGATGCAATGATCAGCCCACCCGACGCCGCCGACGCGGCCTTTGCCAGCGTAGCCGTCCGCCACGGCCGCCTTGATCTGGGCGCGGTGTTGGCACTGCTGGCCGAGCGCGGCATCAACGAAGTGCACACCGAAGCCGGTGCAACGCTGGCCGGCGCACTGGTGCGTGGTGGCTGGGTGGACGAACTGCTGATGTACCAGGCGCCAACACTGCTGGGCGACAGCGGCCGTCCGTTGCTGGCCGACCTCGGCATCGACGTGATGGACCAGCAGCGTCGATTGCATGTGGTCGACCAGCGCCAGGTGGGTGAGGATCTGCGGTTGCTGCTGCGGCCATGAAGAAGGGGACGGAGGGGATTACGTCGTTTGTGGCAAAAACGCCGTAATCCCCTCCGTCCCCTTTTTCAGTTCAACGATCCTCGCCAGGCGGGTGCTCGTTCCACTCGAAGAATGGCAGGAACGCATCGGCCAGCCCGCCCATCAGCGGCGAGGGGTTCTGTACGCGCCAAGCGCCACCGTCATGATCGCGCTCGAAGGACACGGTGATGATCCTCTCCCGGTCCGGTGCCGTCGCGATCATCTGCGTATACGCCGTGGCCAGTTCGCTCGACATCTGCGGTGGATGTGGTCCGTTGAATGGCACCGGATGCGCACGATAGACGGGCAGCAGGGCCGTCAGGTCCGGCAGGTGGCAACGGTAGTCAACATCGGCAATGTCTGCCTGCGGATGATGCATGCTGCCGACACTGCAACGCACCGATGTCTGGCGCCTGCGCAGGGCCGCGGCGGCCTGCGGCCAATCGGCCATTTCAGGCGCCTGGTCCAGGTGGCTTACGCTCGCCAGCGCCGCCGCGATCGCCGGGCCCTTGGATGTACCCAGATAGCGGCCCAGCTCGGCCTGGGCGGCGGTATCGCCGTGCACGATCACCTGTGCGTACAGCTCGAACACGTGTCCGGGCGTGGGCACAGGCGGCGCCGCCAGTGCCGCAACCGGGGCCAGCAATGCAGCCAGCCCCAGTCGCTTCAGCGCAGTGAACTCACGCGCACGCATCGGTCCACATCATCTCGGCCATCGGACGCAGTGCCTTGCACTCCTGCGTCATTTCCTCGGCCGACATCACCTGCGTCTTGGCCTTCAACTCTTCGGTCATCGCATCCACACCGCTGATCTGGTCCGGTGCGATCTTCGCCACGCAGCTGCGGTGCTGCTGCAGCAGAAGATCGCAGGCCGGCACGCCGGTCACCTTCGGTGCCTTGGCTGCTTCAACGTCCTGCATCCAGCCATCGAACGGCGCCAGCGCATCCAGCACCGGGCCCACCAGATCATCGAAGTTGCTGCTGTACCAGTAGCCCTTGTCCTTGGCGGTGTACAGGGTGAGGGTGCCGGTCACGGCCTTGCGCGGGCCACTCTGCAGGGCCTGGGTATAGGCCTCGGTGAAGCGCGCGCGCGGAGCCTTGTCCTCACCCGTCAGGCTGGCGAGGAACAGCGGCTGTACGCTGCTGAGGTCGGCCAGCTGGCAGCTGAAATCGACCTTGGCGATCTTCTGGTCGTCCACATACTCGTTGTCTTCCACGGTGCTGCGCGTGGCACGGCACTGCGAGGCCTTCAGCGCCTTGGCGTACATCGCTTCCGCCGCTGCCGGATCGCCCTTCACTCCAGCCACGGCCAGCACCGTCTGCCACGGCTCGGCCAGCGCCTGGGCCATCATGCCCGGCACCGGCGTTACCGAATCCTGGCCGTCGAAGGCCGGCTTCAATGCATCGTTGAGCGTGCGCGTGGCGGCGGCATCGTCTTCCAGCAATGCGCGTGCGTACAGATCGAAGGTCTGTTCGGGCGTCAGCTGCGCCGGGGCGGCCGCGGCGAGCAAGGGGGCGCACAGCAGTGCGGTGGCCAGCAGGCCGCGGATCGGGGTCTTCATGACGGTGTTCCTGTTCCAGAGGGCGGCAAGCCTAGCGCAATTGTCATTGCATTCGATGGCGCGCGACAGCCAAGCGTGTTGCGCGCGGCGGCCAACAAAAAACGGGCCCCTTGCGGGACCCGTTCGATCACACGACGAGGATCGGGCAATCAGAAGCTGGCGCGCACGCCGGCCGAGTACTGGGTGACGTCGCGGTAGCCGGAGATCTCGCCCACCAGACCCCAGGTCCGGGTGAAGTTGATCTGGCCGCCAACGGTGCCGACCCAGGTGCCCTTGAATTCGTTGCCACCGTCCATGTAACCGGCCTTGATCCAGGCTTCGGTCATGCGCGAAGGCTTGCCACGCAGGCCCATGGTGGCGCGCACCAGGTT
>NZ_JBFRFE010000066.1:0-10778 GCF_052114665.1 Stenotrophomonas sp. 2YAF22
GCTTCTGCCTGTTTCATGATCCAACAGCACGCCGCGCAGGATGTCGTTTTTGCCTTGGGATTGGCCACGACAAGCCAATTGCGATAATTCACTTTTCCTTTCAAACAGCGCGATGCCATCGGAACAATCGACTGGCACCCCGTGATTCTGCGTGCGCATGATGAATCGCCATCGACGACGGATGGCCGGGGCTTCCAATCCCGAATGAGTTGAGTTGTTTACGCTTGTCAGCCGGCGCCACCACCTCGGGGGTGGCGCCGGCTGGCAATCCGTCTGCTGCGTTACGGCGGGCGGTGCGTGGGGGCCTCGCGCCCACCGGCTTCTCAACTCACCGGTATTGGAAACCACGCATCGTCCGCCACCCCCTGCGGTGGCGCCTCTCTTGCACCCGAGGTTGCCCACATGCCCGTTCCTGACTATCCCTATCTGACCGCCACGCTGGGCGACGCCGCCGAACGCCTGCCCCCCGAGCTTGCGCAGCCGTTGGAAGCCGCGTTCGCCGCCACCGTCGATGTGCCGGACCCGATTACGTTGCAGGGCTGCCTGCAGCGCATCCGCAACGGCGATGGTGCCGACGGCCAGCCATGGCGCAGTCCAGCGCTGACACCCGGCCAGGGCATGGCCATGGCACGCGCCGACCGCGCCGCTGCCGGGCTGACCACCTTGCTGGAAATATTCCACGCTGCCGAGCGCGTGCGGGTCGATGGAGRMGACCGGCAGCAGATCGGCGACGGAACGCGCGAAGGGCTGCTGCTGGCGTGCCGGGGATTGGCGGAGTATGTGGAGCTGCAGCTGCATGCGGCGTAGGCACACAGACACTAGCCGGCCCCATGCAACAAAAGGGCCAATGGAGATTGTCGGGAGATGGTGCCGCTTATCCGAATCGAACGGATGACCTACTGTTTACAAGACAGTTGCTCTACCAACTGAGCTAAAGCGGCACGGGGTGAAACGCCTACGGCAGCGCCGTGGTTGGGGAATTCTAGCGCAGTCGCGTGCATTCCAGCGACCGTTGCTGCGCGGCACCGCTGCGCTGCTGCGCCTGGGCCGGTTCACTGCCGGTGGCCAGCTGCCCTTCCAGCCACCATTGGCCGGCATCGCCGCTGGCCACCAGACGTGGCTGGAAGCCGGCGGCCTGCACCGCGGCCATGCGCCGTTCGGCGCCCTCGCGGTTGCGGTACTGGCCCAGCGCAATGGCGTTGGTCTCGTCGCCCTGGCTGATGATGTAGTAGTCGCTCAGCCCGGCAGCGACGATGCGCTTGACCGTGGCCTGCGCGTCATCGCGGCTGGCGGCGGCGGGCAGCAGCACGCGGTAACGGGCGCTGCCGCTGGCGGCGGGCTGCTCGCGCAGGCGCACCTGGCTCAACAGGTTGCCCGCACGGCTCTGCGCAGCGGTGGCAGCGGCGCGGTCGGCGAACGGGCCCAGCGCCAGGCAGCGCGGCGGTGCTGCAGGGCCTGCGGGTTTCTCGGCCACCGGTTCCGGCGCTGGCTTGGCGACGGCGGCCACCGGCTCAGGCGCCTTCACTGGTTCGGCGGGCTTGCTGGGTGCTGCAGGTGTCGCCGCTGCCGGTGCGGGTGCAGCGGCCACTGCGGTAGCCGGCGCTGCCTCACGCTCCACCAGTGCTTCAGTGGGTGCCGCTGCCGAGGCCTGCGCGGCCACAGCCGCATCGGTGCCACCGGGCAACCAGCGCAGCTCGGCCACGCCGGTCGGGGGCGGTGGCAACGGCGCGCGCGCGGGTTCATCGCGCAACAGCCACCAGGTGGCAACACCAAGATTGAGGATCGCCAGCACGACGATCAGGGCACGGGTCAGCATGCGCCGATACTAGCCTGCGGGCTGGTGCACCGCCCAGCGGGCGAGGCCATCCAGCACCAGCGAGGGGTGATAGTCGGCGCCGTCCAGCAGCGGCATCAGCGCGGGTGCGCCACCGCCATGCACCAGCAGCGACGGCATGACGCCCAGCAGCGCCTGTGCCTGGCGGGCGCTGCGTTCAACCAGCGCCACGGCGGCACCATCGCAGCCGGAGGCCAGCGCGTCGGCGGTGTCGTTGGCGAATTCGCTGTAGTCACCGCCGCTGGCCGGCAGCTGCACCGCGCGCGCGTGCAGCGCCTCGCGCATGGTGGTAGGCGAGGCGGAAATGCGTCCGCCGTGATGCTGGCCGTTGGCATCCAGCAGGTCGATGGTCAACGCGGTGCCGACACCGACCACCAGCACCGGCCGCTGTGCCTTGGCGGCAGCCAGCAGCGCCAGGAAGCGGTCGACACCGAATTTTTCCGGCTTGGCGTAGGCAATGCGTACACCCGCACACTGGGCGCTGGTGCGCACCACATGCACGTGCTCGAAGCGGCGCTGCAGCTGATCCAGCATCGCGCTGGTCAGCGACGGCGCGGCGACGCTGGCCACAAACGCGGTGCCGCCACTGGGCAGGCTGTGCGGCGGTTGCCCGGCCATGCCTTCGGCGCCATGCGCCCAGGCCTGCACGTCACCGGCACGGTCACCCTGCAACGGCGCGAACTTGAAGCGCGAATTGCCCAGATCGAACAACCAGTCGCTCATGCTTTTCTCACACTGACTTCGCCGGCATGCAGCAGGCGCTCGCGGCCATCGATACGCACGCGCAACGCGCCATCGTCAGCCAAGCCGAGCGCGGTACCGTGCTGCCATTCGCCATCCAGCTGCACGCRCACTTCGCGCCCGGCCAGCATGTCGAACGCTGCATAGCGCGGCAGGAACGGTGCCAGCCCTTCGCGATCGAACGCTTCCAGCGCCGGCAGCAGGCGTGCCAGCACCGCGGCCACCACCGTGTTGCGATCCACCGATGCGCCGGCCAGCGTGTCCAGGTCCACCCATGGCTGGGTGATCTGTTCGGCGAACGCCGGCGGCATGTGCACGTTGATGCCGATGCCGATCACTGCACGCGCCGGGCCGGCGTATTCGCCACCACCCTCGGCCAGCAGGCCCACCAGCTTGCGGCCATCGACCAGCACGTCGTTCGGCCACTTCAGCTGCGCCTGCGTGTAGCCCAGGTCGTGCAGGGCTTCGGCCACGGCGACGCCGGCGACCAGGCTCAGCCCGGCCAAGCGGCCGAGCCCACCCTCGAACAGGCGCAGCACCGACAGATACACATGCGCGGCCAGCGGCGACGCCCAGGTGCGCCCGCGACGGCCACGGCCGCCGGTCTGGCGCTCGGCCAACAGGACGCTGACACCGCGCTGGGGCGCGCTGCAGCGCAGCAATTCGGCGTTGGTGGAATCCACCGTCCAGACCACCTGCAGGTCGTGCAACAGTGTTGCGGCCTCCTTGGGCAGGCCGGCGCGGATGGCTCCGGCTTCCAGCAGGTCGACCGGCCGGGTCAGCCCGTAACCCTCGCCTGCACGCCCTTCAACCTCAACGCCGGCGGCCCTAAGCCCTTGAATACGCTTCCAAATGGCGGCCCGGGTCTGGCCCAGCTCACGGGCCAGGGCGTCGCCGGACAGGCGACCGGCAGCGAGTTTGGCCAGCAATTGGCGATCGTCCACGGCAGCTTCCACAAGGTCAGGACGGAATTATGCGGGAAACCCGCCAGCGACGCCCGCCAGCCCCGGTTCCGGCGGGCTTCCAATCTGGCGCCGGGTTCGGGCTAGAATCGGGAACTCACCTTCCCTTAACGTGGATGTCGTCAATGCGCCGTTATGCCCATTGCCTGATCCTGCTGACGATGCCCTTTGCGGCGTCTGCAACAGCAGCGCTTGATGACAGCCGTGGCGCCTGCGTCTACTCGGCCAGCGATGCAGCCTCGCAGCGCACACCGACCAACACGCCGACAGCGACGGCCGCCAAGCCGGCACCGGTACGTCCGGCCGCCGCGACCAGCAGCGGCGGTGGCGGCGACGACGATGTACTGCAGCGCATCCGTGCGCCGAAGTGGCACAGCTACCTGCCGGGTATGTTCCGCTGATCAAGTCGTTGCTGCAGTGGTTGCGGCCCGCGCCGCGACCGATCGAAGACGCACACTGGAACGATGCCTGCCACCGCGCAGCGTGGTTGCGCGGCCTGGACGACGAACGGCATGCACGCCTGCGCGCGCTGACCACGCGTTTCCTGCATGAGAAAACCATCTCCCCGATCGGCGACCTGCAGCTGCAGCCGGCCGATGGCGTGCTGCTGGCCGCACTGTGCTGCCTGCCGCTGCTGGAGTTCGGCGAGGTGGGGCTGGAAGGCTGGTCGCAGCTGATCGTCTACCCCGATGCGTTCCGCGTGCATCGCAGCCACATGGATGCCGCCGGGGTACTGCACGAGTGGGATGACGAGCTGATCGGCGAGTCGTGGGACAGCGGTCCGCTGATTCTTTCGTGGGCCGATGTGCAGGCCGATCTGGCGGCACCGCATGAGGGTTACTGCGTGGCCGTGCATGAGATGGTGCACAAGCTGGATGCGCTCGACGGTGCGATGGACGGCACGCCACCGTTGCCGCGTGCGTGGCAACGCGAGTGGGCAGCTGACTTCCAGAGATCGTACGACGCGTTCTGTGCGCAGGTGGATGCCGGCGTGGAAACACTGATCGATCCGTATGCGGCAGAGGCGCCGGAAGAGTTCTTCGCGGTGGCCAGTGAGTACCACTTCTCTGCGCCGGACCTGCTGTCCGAAGCGTTGCCGGAGGTGGCTGCGCATCTCAGGCGGTTCTACGGCGAGCCGCCGAGGATAGAAATACGGTAGCGCCGGCCGCTGGCCGGAAACCTGGCAATGCCATCGAAGATCATGAGGTTGCCGGCCAGCGGCCGGCACTACCGAGTGCGGAGGCTTACGGCCCCGGCGGCAGCCGCACTTCGAAACGGGCGCCGCCCAGTTCGCTGGAGCGGGACACCTGCAGCTCGCCGCGGTAGTCCTTGATCAGGTCCTGCACGATCGACAGGCCGATGCCGTGGCCCTGTACGCGCTCATCGCCGCGCACGCCACGCTGCAGCACCTTGCCGATGTCCTCCGGAGCAATACCCGGGCCATCGTCATCCACCGCCAGCAGCAGACCGGCGCGACGCGCATTCGGCGCCGGCAACGGCTGCGCGGTCAGCAGCACGCGGCGCTTGGCCCACTTGAACGCGTTCTCCAGCAGGTTGCCCAGCAGTTCCTGCAGGTCACCCGGTTCGCCGTGGAAGCGCGCGGCCGGGTCGATGTCGAATTCGCACAGTACGCCCTTGGACGCATAGACCTTCTCCAGGCCGCGCACGATCTCCTCGGCGTTGGATTCGATCGGCAGCGGTGCCGAGAACAGCTTGTGGCCCGACGAGGCCGCGCGTGCCAGCTGGTAGGACACCAGGTTGTTCATGCGCTGCAGCTGCACGTCCAGCTCTTCGCGCAGGGCGCCATCGCCGGCGCCGCTGTCCATCTGCGTACGCAGCACCGCAATTGGCGTCTTCAGGCTGTGCGCCAGRTCGGCCAGGGTATTGCGCTGGCGTTCGAGGTTCTCACGCTCGCCCTCGATGAAGGCATTGATGCTGTCGGTCAACGGCTCCAGCTCGCGCGGGTGTCGTTCGCTCATGCGCTCGGTCTCGCCGCGCTGGACCTTGGTCAGTTCGGTAATCACCCGCCGCAACGGGCGCAGGCTCCACTGCAGGATGACCGTCTGCAGCAGCAGCAGGATCAGGCCGATGCCGCCCAGGTAGAACCAGACCCGGCTGCGGAACACGCGCAGCTGCGCACCCAACGCACGCGAGTCTTCCATCACGTAGATGGTGTACGGGAATTCGGTGGCCGGGTCGGCGTCGGCATCCCACACCAGGCCCAGGCCGTAGCGATACACCGAGCCCTGGCTGCCGTCGATCTGGATCATCGGCAGCGGGCCTTCGAAGACTTCCTGGCGCGGGGCCAGCAGGCCACCGCCGACCGTGGGCAGCATCGGGCCTTCGGCGGACATCGAATTGCCCTTGCCGTCGGGCATGACGACCTGGAGGTACAGGCCGCTGCCGGGCACGTCGAAACGCGGATCCGGCGGCTGCTCGCGGATGTACAGCGAGCGGTCGCGGGTGAAGTCGATGCCGGCCGCATAGGCGGTGGCATAGTTCTTCAGGCGCTCGCGCAGGTTCGCCTTCGCCGTATCGGCGAAGGCGGCATCAAGCGCGTAACCGGCCAGGGCCAGGAACGCGACCAGACCCACGGACGCGGCGAACATCTGGCGCGCCTGCAGAGAGCGCGGCCGCCAGCGTCGGAAGAACCACAGACGGCCGGACATCGTTTATCGCCTGCTGAAGGCCTCAGCCCTCGTTGCGCGGAATCGCGAAACGGTAGCCACGACCGCGCACGGTCTCGATCGGCTTCAGTTCGCCATCCGGGTCCAGCTTCTTGCGCAGGCGGCCAATGAACACTTCCAGCACGTTCGAATCACGATCGAAGTCCTGCTGGTAGATGTGCTCGGTGAGGTCGGCCTTGGAGACCAGTTCTCCGGCATGCATCATCAGGTACTCCAGCACCTTGTACTCGTAGCTGGTGAGGTCGACATTGCTGCCGGCCACGCTGACGGTCTGCGCTGCCAGATCCAAAGCAACCGGGCCGCATTCCAGGGTCGGCTTGCTCCAGCCTGCGGCGCGGCGCAGCAGCGCGTTGACGCGGGCCAGCAGCTCTTCCACATGGAACGGCTTGACCAGGTAATCGTCGGCGCCCTGCTTCAGGCCCTCGACCTTGTCCTGCCAGCTCGAACGCGCGGTCAGGATCAGCACCGGGAACTTCTTGCCTTCGTCGCGCAGGGCCTTGATCAGCTCCATGCCCGACATCTTGGGCAGGCCAAGGTCGATGATGCCGACGTCGAACGGCACTTCGCGGCCCATGTACAGGCCTTCTTCGCCGTCCTGCGCTGCATCGACGGCAAAACCTTCGCGCTTGAGCCGGGCTGCCAGGGTCTCACGCAGCGGGGCTTCGTCTTCGACCAGAAGGATACGCATGAACTCTCCCTAGTGTGCTGGGTGCGGCCCGGAGGCCTGTGGGTACGGGTTGATAGCGACAACTATCCCTGTTCAGGGGTTATCGCCGCGTAGTGATGACATATCCGACCGCGGCGTGCGCGGCTGTGAACGTGCCGGGGCGGGGTCGTCCATGTAGCGGACCCGACCGCGGTCGTCCATGTATTTGACCCGGTTGATGTCACGACCATCGAACGGCACACGCTCGGCGCCCAGGATGTGGCCACCGGTGGTGCGCTGCACGCGGCGCACGGCATCGGACAGCGAGCGCTCGTTGCTGGCGCCACGGCCTCCACGCTCCATCATTTCTGCGCGCCCCTGTTCCCGCTGCGGGTCCTGCGCCAGCGCCGAAGACAGCGGGGCAGCCGCCAGGACCACGCAGGTGGCCAGGGCAATACAGCGGTGGAAGGGAGCGGAAGACATCGATGCGATCCTAGCCGAGCACGGCGATTCGTTCAAAAGTCGTAAATCCGGGCACCGGAATGGAACCCGGCGTTTTACAAATCTTTTGCAAATTCTTGGTTTCGGGCAGTGAATCCGGTCTGAACTTTTCCAGATGCTCCAGACCGTTGTTCAGCTAAGTGAACATTCGGGACGAAACGGCCGCCCTTGTCAAGTCAGGAATGTGACTGACGTCACGCAGCGGCACGGTCGGCTTCGCGTTCGGTGACTGCCAGCGCCTGCTCGATCAACGTCCAGTCGGCACCGGGACGATGGGCGCCCTCGCTCAGCACCTGGCGGAATGCGCGGCCACCGGGCTGTCCGTGGAACAGGCCGAGGATGTGGCGGGTGATGTGCTTCAGGGCCAGGCCCTCGCCCAGGCGGGCGTCGATGTACGGGCGCAGAGCGCGCAGCAGCTCACCGCGCGCACGCAGCGGCGCGCCGGTCTGCAGCGCTTCCAGCTGATGCAGCAGGTAGGGATCGTGGTAGGCCGCGCGGCCCAGCATCACGCCATCGACGTGCGCGGCCTGCGCCTGCACAGCCTCGATGCTGGCCAAGCCGCCGTTGAGCACCACCGGCAGTGCCGGGCGCTCCTGCTTCAGCCGGTAGGCCCAGTCGTACTTCAACGGCGGAACCTCGCGGTTCTCCTTCGGCGACAGGCCCTTCAGCCAGGCATTGCGGGCGTGCACCACTACCATCGCGGCGCCGGCCTCAACCTGGCGGTCGACGAAGCTGGCGAATACGTCGTAGTTGTCGTCCTCGTCCACGCCCAGGCGGCATTTCACCGTCACCGGGATGTCAACCGCCTCGACCATGGCCGACACGCATTCGGCCACCAGCACCGGCTCGCGCATCAGGCAGGCACCGAAGCGCCCGGCCTGCACGCGGTCGGACGGGCAGCCGCAGTTGAGGTTGACCTCGTCGTAGCCCCAATCGGCGGCGATGCGCGCGGCCTGCGCCAGCAGGGCCGGATCGCTGCCACCGAGCTGCAGTGCCAGCGGTTGTTCGCTGGCATCGAAACCGAGCAGGCGCTGGCGATCGCCATGGATGACCGCATTGGCGTGCACCATTTCGGTGTACAGCCGCACACCCGGTGCCAGCAGGCGGTGGAACACCCGGCAATGGCGGTCGGTCCAGTCCATCATCGGGGCGACGGACAGACGCAGGGAATCAGCGTAACGGGCGGTGGCGGACGTCATCGGGCGGTTGATCGTGGAGACTGGCATTGCCAGTGAGATCAATAGTTTACACCGGGCGGATGAATGGCGACGGGCAGCCGGGTTGCAGGCCGGGTTGCCGCTGCCGCCGTTGCGTGGGGATACTCGGCACGCGAGTTCCTGTTGCACCGCGCCTGTTGGAAGGGAAGCCACAATGAAACCGACTGCATCCTCGCTGGCGGGCTCTGGCCTCGCCTGCCTCACCCTGCTGGCGGGACTGGCCCTGGGCAGTGGTTGCAGCAGCGTCCGCGACGCACGCCTCACCGAAATCAGGCCGGGCCCACGATGCGACTTCACCGAAGGCGCCACCTTCGACAACCGGCCGGCCTACCTGTCGGCGGGGCAGGAAAATGCACCCATCGGTGCGCTTTCCAGGCTCTTTGGCGACTACAACAAGGACATCCACCAGGTCACGATCCACCAGGAGGCGAGCCGGCTGGTGGCCCGCTTCCATGCCGCCGACGGCACCGGCATCGAGGCTGCAGGCAGCGCTTCCAGCAGGAGCTACAGCACCCAAGGAGAACAGCTGGTCATCAACCGGTGGTCATCGTGCAAACCGGGCGAGGCCGGCGCCGGCTGCGTCTGGTCGCGCGTGGAACTCTCCTGCACTGTGGAAAACGATCTGGTGGTGAAGCAGGTAGGCGGAGGCGCGGTCCTGCTGGCCCTGATCATCCCGATGGGCCAGCGCAGTACCCAGTTCGGGGTGTACCGGCGGGTCGGCCCTGCAGAGTGAATCCGCAGAAGGCCCCGGGTCGTTGGGCCCGGAGCCTTCGGCCACAGTGCAGCAGGCTTACAGGCCGCGGTTGCGCACCTGCTCCTGCTGCTGTTCCTGCACGCGCTGGTTGAACTGGACATCCAGTTCCTCGCTCTGGCGGGTGCTGGCCTCGACCGACTGCGACACGGCCTGTCGGCTGTCGACGAAGGTGCGCTGCGCGGCCGGGTCGCCGACATTGCCCTGCACGGCGAACAAGCCGCTGCCATCCGGGCGTGCGACCACATGATCGATCTGGTGCATGCCGGCGACCTTGCTTTCGTAGGCGAGCTGTCCAGCGGCGCGTTCGGTTTCCTGCGCGTTGGCGAACAGCGGGCACAGCCCGGCCTGCGCACGCTGCTGCTGCAGCTCCTGCAGTTTCTCCAGGGCCTGGTTGAAGCGCGGATTCTCGGCATGCGAAGGATCGCGCATGCTGGGCGCTGCCGGTGCGGTCGGTTCGGTGCGCGCCGGGGCGGCGGCGGTCTGCGCGCCGGCCTTCACTGCGGCCGGGTCGTCCAATCGGCCCAGGGTTTGGCGGCCAGCCTTGCCATCCTGCTCCAGGCCGTTGTTGGCCTGGAACTGCTTGACCGCCGCAAAGGTGTCCTTGCCGTAGATGCCATCGGTCGCCAGCGGCTTGCCGTCGGCGCCCACGTGGCCCAGTGCCGCCAGCTTGCCCTGCAGCGCTTTGACCTCGTCACCGCGTTCGCCCTTCACCAGCATGCCATCAGCCATCGGCGCCTGCTGCGTGGCACGTGCGGCCTGCGCGGCTTCGGGCCCCTGCGCGTGTACCTTGCCGCCGAGGGTGATGCGGTCGTTGAGCATGTCGCCGAGGTAGCGGCGGAACTGCGCTGGCTCTACTTCGATATGCGCGTGCACCGGTTTGCTGCCGGCGTTCGACTGCTGGATCAGCGGAGCGCCGTACTCGACGAAGTCACCGTTCTTGTAGGGCGACGTGCCAGCGGCGCCGTGCAGCACCTGGCCTACCAGCTCACGGCGCGGATCGCCGGCCGGGTGGCTGTAGAGGCTGATCGAATTGGTCGCGTCCTTGTTGAACTGCGCGTAGCCGGCCACCGGGTTCGGAATCATCACATCGCGACTGCCCAGGCGATCGGTGAGGATCAGGTCCTTGCGCACCAGCGGAATGTCATTCTTGTCCTCACGTGTGCGGATGTTCTCCATCTCGCCTTCGACCATGCCCGATTGGCGGTCGGCCTTGCGGGCATCGCCGGTGCGCACGGCTTCGGCATTGGTGTTGGGATGATGGATCTTCAGTTCGCGATAGGCCGTTTCGCCACTGATGCCGTGGGCCAGCGTGCGGTTGCTGGTGACATTGCCGTAGGGCTCGATCACCGTGATGCGGCCGCCACCGGGGGCGGCCGCCACCGGCGCACCATCCGTAGAGGGCGCCTTCGGCTCGTGGCGTTCCGGCGAGGGTACCG
>NZ_JBFRFE010000067.1:0-10724 GCF_052114665.1 Stenotrophomonas sp. 2YAF22
GTACTGGGCTGGGCGCGGGGCAGGGTGATGTCGAGCGTGTGGATGCCGCCTTTGCCTGCGGGGATGGCAACCGTGCCGCCGCCCTGCCACAGCGCAGCGGACTGGGTGGCGTCCAGCCCGGTCACCCGTGCGCTGAGCGCGGTGTCGAGCGGTTCCATTTCGAAGATGGATACGCCCCAGTCAGAGGTGCGCTGCGGGCTGGCCAGACGCAGGTAGCGGGCCTGTCGCGGCGCGAAGTACAGGGTTTCGACGCCACCCAGCGAATCGCCCATGACGTAGGCGCTTTGCCACTGCTTGCCGTCGAGCGAGGTCTGCAGCGAATAGCCTTCGGGGTTGGAGACATCCCAGGTGAGGCGTGCACCGGCCAGCATCGCAGGCTTGCCGAGATCGACCTGGAACCAGTGGCCGGGACTGAACGCGCCGCCGGTCACCGTCTTCGGATCGTTGTCGATCAGGTGGCTGATCGCCATCGCCGGAACCTGCTGCGACGACGCGCTGGCCTGCCATTGCGCGCGCGGTGGCAGGTTCTGTGCGGTGGCGGTGGCGGCCAGTGACAGGCCGAGCAGCAGGGCCGCGGCAAGGCGCCGGTTCGGCAGGCAGGGAGCGGTCCAGCGGTCAGCGCACAACGTCATTGCGAAGGCCTCACATCGGCAGGGCCCGGGAACGGGCGGGCCTACGCTAGCAAGGGATGTAACCGGTTACATGACGCGTCGCAATATTTCCCGGACGGGTCCTGGCACGAGGTTTCATGAATGCGCACAGATACGCTCGCGCAGCCAGCGATGTGCCGGATCGCGATGCACGCGTTCGTGCCAGAGCATCACCATCTCGAACCCGGGCACATCAATGGGCGCCGCAACCGCCTTCAAGGCCGGGTCCTGCGCGACCAGGCGCGAGGGCATCATCGCCACCAGGTCCGTGCGCAGCAGCACGCTGCGCAGGAACAGGAAGTGCGGCACCGACAGCACCACGTTGCGACGCGCGCCTACATGCGCCAACGCGCTGTCGGTGCCGCCATGGAAACCGCCGCCATCCGGTGACACGATCACATGGTCCAGCGCGCAGAACTGCTTGAGCGTCGGCCGCCGCTTCAGTCGTGGATGGTCGCGACGCCCGGCCAGCACGTAGCGTTCCTGGAACAGCGGACGATGGTGCAGCGAGGGAGGCGCGTCGGAGGTGATGTGGAGGGCGAGATCGATCTCGCCGCGTTCGCTCTGCGCCACCATCTGCGCCGGCGCCAGGCTGACCACGGCCAGGCGCGTGCCGGGTGCGCGCACGCGCAGGTCAGCCAATGCCGGCAGGACGATCGTGGTTTCGCCGAAGTCCGACGCCATGATCCGCCAGGTCTGCGTAGCCTGGGCGGGATCGAACGCCTGCATCGGTGCGACCGCACGCTGCAGTGCAGCCAGTGCCTCGGCCAGCGGTTCGCGCAGCGCATCGGCGCGGGCGGTGGCGCGCATGCCGCGCGGCCCCGGCAGCAGCAGCGGATCATCGAACAGGTGGCGCAGGCGCGCCAGCTGCACGCTGACCGTGGGCTGGGCCAGATGCAGGCGTTCGGCCGCGCGGGTGACGTTCTGCTCTTCCAGCAAGGCCTGCAGGGTTACCAGCAGGTTGAGGTCGATGCGACGCAGGGTATTGTCCATGGCAATGCCGGGGATTGCAGGAATTCATTTCAACTATAGCGTGGCGGCACCCAACATGGCTGGCATTCCCTCCCTGGTACCACCATGAACGTTCTGCTTGTCTACGCCCACCCCGAACCCACCTCGCTCAATGGCACCCTGAAGGCCTTCACGGTTGAGCACCTGCAACGCGCCGGCCACACCGTGCAGGTGTCCGACCTGCATGCCATGCAATGGAAGGCGCAGATCGATGCCGACGATCACCCCGGGCGGGATCCTTCGGTGCCGTTCCACGCGTCACTGGATTCGCGCGACGCCTTCAGGACCGGCCGGCAGAGCGCCGACATCGCCGCCGAACAGGAAAAGCTGCGCTGGGCCGATGCGGTCATCCTGCAGTTCCCGCTGTGGTGGTTCTCGATGCCGGCCATCCTGAAGGGTTGGGTGGATCGCGTGTATGCCTATGGTTTTGCCTATGGCGTGGGCGAACACTCCGACCGGCATTGGGGCGACCGCTACGGCGAGGGCGCGATGTCCGGCAAGCGCGCGATGCTGGTGGTAACCACCGGTGGCTGGGAGTCGCATTACGGTCCGCGCGGCATCAATGGGCCAATCGACGATGTGCTGTTCCCGATCCAGCACGGCATCCTGTTCTATCCCGGCTTTGACGTTCTGCCCGCGCATGTGATCTACCGCAGCAGCCGTATCGATGAGGCGTCGTTGCCTGGCGTGCTGGAGGGGCTGGGCGCGCGGCTGGATGGGCTGGCAAGCGATCCGGTGATTGCCTACCGGCGACAGAACGGCGGTGATTATCTGATCCCTGCACTGAGCCTGCGGCCTGAGTTGGCAGAGGGTGAGGCAGGGTTGGGAGTTCACCTCGAACTGTGAGTGGCGCATTCGCCTCTGGAAACGCGACGGAGATTCTGTAGGTTCGGCAATCCAGCGGCGCTCGCGGTAGCCGCCCTTGCTGACTCAGGGAGAGGCAGGTCCTTTGAAGACGGAATTCAACTTCACCCTGAGATACCGCCTGCCCGATACCTCGGGTGATCCTGGCGTCCTCGAACGGCACCTGCTCGATGCTGGATGTGGAGATGCACTGCTGGGCGTAGGGAGCCCGGCAAGGTTGGCGCTTGAATTCTGCCGTGAGGCGAGCAGTGCCGCTGAGGCGATGCGCTCCGCGCTGGGAGACGTCCAGCGTGCCGTACCCGACGCAGAGCTGATCGAAGTCAGTCCCGATCTGGTTGGGCTGACGGATATCGCTGATCTGCTGGGCATGTCACGGCAGAACATGCGCAAGTTGTTGCTCGCGCACCCGCAGACGTTTCCGGCACCGGTGCACGAAGGCAGCGCGTCGATCTGGCATCTGGCCGATATTCTTTCGTGGATGCAGGCGCGCGGCAGCCAGAAGGTCAGCAGCGAGCTGGCGGAGCTCGCTGCTGCGGCGCTGCAGATCAATGTAGCCAAGGAGCAGGAACGGCTGGTTCAGCCTCCCGGCTGAGGGGCGCTGCGCCACAGGCCGTTACAGTTGCACACGCTCCCACCAGCGCGTACCAGCGGTCGGTGATTGCATGTCCAGCGCCTCGCCCATCATCGGCGTGGCCACCGGCACGTTCTTCGCTGCAGCCAATGCGCTGATGCGTTCGAACGGTTGCTGCCACTCGTGCAGGGCCAGGTCGAAGGTGCCGTTGTGGATCGGCAGCAGCCACTTGCCACGCAGGTCCAGGTGCGCCTGCAGGGTCTGTTCGGGCTGCATGTGCACGAACGCCCAGCGTTGATCGTAGGCACCGGTTTCGATCATCGTCAGGTCGAACGGACCGTACTTCTCGCCGATGGCCTTGAAGCCGTCGAAGTAGCCGGTGTCGCCGCTGAAGAAGATGCGGAAGTCGCCGTCCTGGATCACCCACGACGCCCACAGGCTGCGATCGCTGTCACCCAGGCCGCGGCCGGAGAAATGCTGGCCGGGGGTTGCGGTCAGGCGCAGGCCAGCGGCTTCGGTGGACTGCCACCAGTCCAGTTGCTCGACCTTGGCCGCATCCACGCCCCAGGCAATCAGCTGGTCGCCCACGCCCAGCGGTGCGATGAAGCGCGCGGTCTTGCCGGCCAGCTTCATTACCGCCGCGTGGTCGAGGTGGTCGTAGTGATTGTGCGAGAGGATGACGCCGGCGATCGGCGGCAGTTCGTCGATGCTGATCGGCGGCGCATGGAAGCGTGCCGGGCCCATCCATTGCACCGGTGAGGCGCGTTCGGAGAACACCGGATCGGTCAGCCAGTACTGCCCGCGCAGCTTCAGCAGGATCGTCGAATGCCCCAGGCGGAACAGGCTGCGGTCGGGCGCCGCGTCCAGGGTGGCACGGTCCAGCGCCTGCACCGGAATGGGGTGGTCGGGCACGGTGCCCTTGGGCTTGTTGAACAGGAAGGTCCACCAGATCTCCAGGCCATCACGGAAGCCCATTGCCGGTTTCGGCAGGGCATTGCGGAACTTGCCTTCGCGGTACTGCGGCGAATCGGGGAAGTCGGGGAGGGACCAGGATTTGCAGAAGGTATAGGCGGTCACGGCGAGGATTCCGAGCAGGAGGACAAGGAGCAGGCGCTTCATGGGTGACGTCCGCAGGGTACACTGCACAGTGTAGTTTCCGGATTTCAGAAAGTACACTGCTGGGTGTAAAATGGCGGCATCCGTTCAGCTGTCTGGTTCCGCCATGCCCCGTGCCCCGCAACGCCTTACCGATCGCAAACGCGAGGCCATCGTCCGCGCGGCGGTGGAAGAGTTCCGTTCGGCCGGCTACGAGGCGACCAGCATGGACCGCATCGCGGCGGTGGCTGGCGTCTCCAAGCGAACCGTATACAACCACTTCCCGAGCAAGGAAGAACTGTTCGCGCTGATCCTGGAAGAGCTGTGGCAGAGCAGCGTGGCCAGCGTCGAGCTGCCGTACCGCGCCGACCAGCCGCTGGATGTGCAGCTGCTGCAGCTGCTGCGGCAGAAGCTGGACCTGCTGGGTGATGCCAACTTCATCGATCTGGCGCGGGTGGCGATGGCCGAGATCATCCATTCACCCGAGCGCGCGCAGGCGATCGTCTGCCGCATGGGCGAGAAGGAGAGCGGCGTCAGCGCGTGGATCCGTGCAGCCATTGCCGATGGGCGGCTGCGCGAGATCGATCCGGAATTCGCCGGCCATCAGCTGCAGGGGCTGGTGAAGAGCTTCGCGTTCTGGCCGCAGGTGACGATGGGCCAGGCGCCGCTGGCGCAGGCCGAACGCACGCGCGTGGCCGAGTCGGCCGTGGCGATGTTCCTGGGCTTCTACGCGGTGTAAGCCGGCGGCTGCACGTCAGCGCGCGCCCAGCTGCCTGAGATAGGCGCAGAACATATCCGCGACCGCATCGGCATAGACGCGCATCTCGGCGACAGTGCGCGGTTCACTGGAGAATTCGCGACCGGTGGCACCCAGCGTGGTATCGATCAGATCCACCGCCAGCTGGCGCGTGCCCGCCGAGGCCTGCGGCAGCAGCTCGGCCATGAACAGGAGCATCGCTTCGTCGGACTCGCTGCGTGCTTCCTGCGCCTCCGGCGCATCACGGTACAGCGGCGCGGCATCGTTCAACGCGCCACGGGTCTGCGCTTCTTCGCATTCCGACACGATGAAGGCATGCACCAACGTGCGCAGGCGCTGCAGGTGCGGTTGTCGTGTGTCCTGCAGGATGTCGCGCAGCATCGCGCCGGTCTGCTGCCACTCGTCGCGCTGCAGGCGGAACAGAATTGCTGCCTTGTTGGGAAAGTACTGGTACAGCGAGCCGACGCTGACGCCGGCGCGTTCGGCCACCCGCGCGGTTGTGAACCGAGTGGCACCTTCGTGCTTCAAAACCTGAGCAGCGGCTTCCAGGATGGCTGCGACCAGGTCGTTCGATCGTGACTGGCGAGGCTGTTTTCTCGAGGAAATCTGCGGCGGACGACGTTCGGACATGAGGCTTTTCCAATGCGAATAGGCGGAACCGGGGATCGTCCGTATTCTTGATTGCGACGAATTATTCGCATTCTAACCCCGCCAACGAAAGGAACACCCGTCCATGTCCACCCTAATCTCCGCCCCGGTCGCGCCCCTGCTTGCGCGCCTGTTCACCGAAGCCGACAGCGCGCTCAGCCCCGCCTTGACCTCCGTTTCCCCCGAAGAGCGGCAGCGCCTGCTGGGCAGCCGCACCGAATACCGGCGCCTGTATGGCGAGCTGCTGAAGGACCTGTGGCTGCCGGTGTCGCCGGAAACCGGCCGCCTGCTGTACCTGCTGGCGCGCAGCAGTGGCGCGCGCAGCATCGTTGAGTTCGGTACGTCGTTCGGCATCTCCAGCATCCATCTGGCTGCGGCGTTGCGTGACAACGGCGGCGGCCGCCTGATCACCACCGAGTTCGAGCCGGAGAAGGCGCGCCGTGCCGCCGGCCACCTGCGTGAAGCGGGCCTGGACGATCTGGTGGAGATCCGCGTGGGCGATGCGCTGGAGACGCTGGCGGTGGACCTGCCCGATACGATCGATCTGGTGCTGCTCGATGGTGCCAAGGTGCTGTACGACGACGTGCTGGACCTGCTGCAGGAACGCCTGAGTCCGGGCGCACTGGTGGTGGCCGACAATGCCGACGACAGCCCGCGCTACCAGCAGCGCATGCGCTCGGGCAACGCAGGCTATCTGTCGGTACCGTTCGCCGAGGACGTGGAACTGTCGATGCGTCTCGCCTGAAAGGCCCTCATGCCAGCTGCCGGAACTGTTCCGGCGGCAGGGCGTGTGCATACAGATAGCCCTGGCCCACATCCACTCCCAGCGCACGCAGCATCTGTTCCTGTGCCGAGGTCTCAGTGCCTTCGGCGACGACGACGGCACCGCAGCGGTGCGCCACTTCCACGATGAAGCGGACGATGGACTGCGACTTGGCATCGGACAGCGTGGCGATCAGCGCCCGCTCGATCTTGACCTCGGCCACCGACAGTTGTGACAGCAGGATCAGCGTCGAATAACCGGCGCCGAAGTCGTCCAATGACAGGCTCATGCCAGCGGCCAGCAGAACGACGACGTTGGCGTCGACAACGTCGCGCTCGACGATTTCGGTCCATTCGACAATCTCCAGCCGCAGCATCGCGCCGGGTATGCGCTGCTGCTCCAGCAAGGTGCACAGGCGCACGCCGAAGTCCGGTTGGCGCAGCGATTCGGCGGATACATTCACTGCGATCGTCAGCGTGTGCCCGTCATCCCTGCAGTGGCCAAGGAAGGCGGTGGCCGCCTGCAGCGTGGCCCATTCCAGTTCGGCCAGGCGACCGCGGCGGCGCAGCAGCGAAACCACCCGCATCGGTGCAATCAGGTGGCCATCGCCATCGCGCATGCGCAACAGTGCTTCGGCGCCGACCAGGTGGCGGTCCTGCAGGCGGAACTTGGGCTGGTAGTACAGCGGTGCATCGGCGTGCTGCAGCCAGTGGTCCAGCGCGGTCTCGATCAATGCATCCACTTCACTGTCGCGCTGGATCGGATCATCGAAGAACACCACGCCGGACTCGATCGCATTCAAGGCCAGGGTGACGGCGCGGAACGGGATGGAGCTGTCGTCCTGCGTGGGCGGTTGCAGCTCGACCACCGCGCAGCGGAATACCGGGCGGAAGCCCGGCCAGTCATCGCCGATCACCGTGGTCAACCGGTCGGCCAATGCTGGCAGTTCGGTATCCGCGCGGAGATCGGCAAGGCTTGCGTCCAACAGCAGGATCGCCAGCGCGCTGTCACCGAACTGATAGACCTCCATCGTGCCGGTTGGCCTTGCATGCAGCAGGGTGCGATGCACGGCTTCGGCGTTGTGCCGGTTCCACAGGCCGCTGTCATTCAGCGGACCATAGCGCAGCAGCAGGTCCTGCAGGTTGCTCATCTCGGTCACGATCAGGCACGCATTGCCGCGATCTTCGCTGCTGCGCCAGTGACGTTGCAGGCGCTCGTCGAGGGCGCGCAGGTTGGGCAGGCCACTGACCGGATCGATGCGCATCCAGGCATGTTCGCGTTGGCGCTGGGCATCGATCTGCGCATCGTTGTAGATCAGTGCGAATACCGCCGCCAGCACCAGCAGCGATACCGGCAGGGCAAGCAGCCGCTGGGTGGCCAGTTCCAGCAGGGGTAGCTGCGCGCTGCCGATGATCGCCACGCCCAGCGCCAGTCCAAGCAGGGTCACCGCGATGCGCACCCCCCAAGCCTGCAGGATCAACCGCAGCGAGAGCTGGGTGAGCATGCGTGGATACATCCGCCCACGCAGCCAGATGCCTGCGAGCACCTGCAGGGCCGCTTCCAGGCCGGCGGGCAGGAAGTACTGCGTGCCGGAGAACTGATAGCGCGCCAGCAGGCTGGCCAGCAGGCAGGTCACGCCGCCGCGCCAGCCGCCCAGCAGGCCGCTGATCAGCAGGATGTCGATGCCGAGGTTGAGCTTGACCACGCCCTGCGCGTAGCCGGCCACGAACCAGGAATTGAACAGGTAGATCAGGCCAAGAATCGCGCCGATGTAGACGCGGCGCCCCTCGATGGCATGGCCGCCGCGGCGGGTGGTGATCAGGAACACGCCGATCATGCCGATCACCGCAGTGGCCTGCAGCAGGTACAGCGGCAGGCTGGGCAGGGCGCTGTCCAGGATCCGGGTCGAAACCCTTGATAGCGCATCCATAGCCATAGCCGGTCCTGTGTGCGGCCAACTGCCAGTAGACGCAGAGTAAACCACGGCCGCGTGTGCGGCCAAACCGGGGCTGCCAGTGTGTGCTGAGCGCTAGTAACGCGGATCGGCGATCGCAGGCAGCACCAGCTCGCGGACGAAACTGGAGGACGACAGCTGCAGCAGGGCGCGCACCATCGCCACCACGTCGTGCACCGGCACGTACTCGCCATTGCCGCGTGCGGCGGCCTGCTGCAGCGGCACCGACAGTGCATCGTCGGTATTGAGGTAGCCCAGCTGCAGCGTCGTCACGGCCAGCCGCTGCTGGCGGAAGCCCTCGCGCAGGGCATCGGCAATGCCGTTGAGCGCGAACTTGGACGCGCCGAAGGCCACCTCGGGGCGGCCACTGCGTGGCAGCGCCGAGGTCGAGCCGGTCAACACCAGTTGCGGGCGGCGCCCGCCGAGAACGCGGGGCAGCAGCTGCTTGAGCAGCAACAGGGTGGCGGTGATGTTGATGTCCACCAGCTGCGCCAGCGCGCTGTCACTTTCGTTGAGGAAATCGTAGTCGTCACTGAATGCGGTCTCCTCCCAGATGCCGAGATTGTGGATGAGGACATCGAGATCCGGCGGCGCCTGCGCCGCGATGCTGGCCGCTGCTCGTGCTGGCTCGCTCAGGTCTGCTTCTATCCAGTGCAGGTCGACGCCCTCGCTGCAGTCCAGCTGCGTGGGGCGTGTGCGCGATACGCCGATGACGGTATCGCCGGGCCGGCAGAGGCCTTCCACGAAGGCGCGGCCAAGACCTTTGCTGGCGCCGATGACCATGAATTTCATGCGATGTCCTTTGCTGTGGGGTGTCCGATTCGGAGAGAATCCAGGCTGTGACCGGGGCCGGAGCGGTGGGGATGGAAGCAGGATCGAGCGATGGCGGTGTAATGCCCTTGCCGTCGCAGTGGCGCAGCGCGCTGCGCGATGCAGAAATCGAGATGCAGGGCATCGGCGTGTCGCGCGCTGATGTAGCGCGGGTGCGACGTCAGGGGTCGCCGGACGCGTTCCTGAAATCGGAAGTGATTGATGCCTTCAGCGAGCTGGAGGGCGAAATCCTGCGTCTGCGCTGGCTGCGGGCACAGGGACAGCCGGTGCCAACGGTGCTGGATACGGCGGAGGAGGGCGGTCGGCGCTGGCTGCTGATGAGCGCGTTGCCCGGCCATGACCTGGCATCGTCGCCGACGCTGGCGCCCGACCAGGTGGTCGTGCTGCTGGCCGACGCGCTGCGCGCCCTGCATGCGCTGCCGGTTGCCGGTTGTCCGTTCGATCATCGCCTTGCAACGCGCTTGCCGGAGGTCGCTGCGCGCGTTGCCGCAGGGTTGATCGATGCGGATGATTTCGACGATGAACGAATGGGCCAGAGCGCCGAGCAGGTGCATGCCGAGCTGATCGCAACGTGCCCGGCGGATGAGGATCTGGTGGTAGCGCACGGCGATGCATGCCTGCCGAATCTGATGGCGGTCAACGGCCGCTTCAGCGGTTTCATCGATTGTGGCCGGCTGGGTGTGGCTGATCGTTGCCAGGACCTGGCGTTGGCCGCACGCAGCCTGGTCCACAACTATGACGACACCCGCTGGGTTGCGCCCTTGCTGGCCCGCTATGGCATGGGTGCCGATGAACGCCGACTCGCGTTCTACCGCCTGCTGGACGAGTTCTTCTAGGTGCATGCAGGGTCCGCAGTTGCAGCAGGGCGCGGCAGGATCGGCCCTCAACAGCGGTTGAGGTCAAGCGCGGCGCGCTGAACGGCGACTGGCCGACGGCTTGGATTCGGCTTTCAAATGGACGAACGTTCGTTCATTGTTTGCCGCATGAACCGCACCGACCGCAATGAGCAACGCGCTTCGCAGATCCTGCAGGCGGCCCTGCAGTGCTTTCTGTCCAAGGGCTTCCACCAGACCAGCATGCGCGACATCGCGCAGGCGGCCGGGGTGAGCCTGGGCAATCTCTACAACCACTTTCCCGGCAAGGAGGCGCTGATCCTGGCGACGGCCGAGGCCGAACAGGACGAACTGCAGCCGTTGCTGCAGCGGTTGGCGGGATGCAATGGCGAACGTGCGCAGGTGCAGGGGTTCCTGCGGGACTTCCACACCCTGTGCCGGCAGCCGGAATGGGCGCTGTTGAGCGTGGAAGTGCTGGCCGAGAGCGCGCGTAATCCGGCGGTGGCGGCGGCATTCGCTGGCAACCGCGCGCAGTTGCAGCCCAGGCTGGCCGAGGCCCTGCAGGAGGTTGCGCGGCGTGAGCGCCGCCGGCCCGCGCTGTCGGCGACGCTGCAGTCGCAGGTGCTGCTGGATGCGATCGAAAGCGATGCGTTGCGGCAGGGGTTGGGTGAGGCGAGCGATGCCGACGTGCTTGATCCCTCTCTGCTGGCAGCGCTCCTCGGGGCGCGCGCGTGAGCAGTGCCGATC
>NZ_JBFRFE010000068.1:0-10673 GCF_052114665.1 Stenotrophomonas sp. 2YAF22
GGCGAATGGGCGCTGGTGAATGATGAAACGGCCAGTGGCCGCATCGAGGCGGCACTCGGTTTTTCCGCCGATGGCCAGCTGGCCTACCTGCAGAGCGAGCAGGCCAGTGGGCCTGATGCCATCGTCAGCTGGAACCCGATCACGCAGGAACGCAGGGTTGTTCTGCGCGACGATGTGGTCGATCCGGCACGGGTGATCCGCAGTCCAGGCAGCAGGGTGCCGGTCGGCGCACTGTTCCTGGGCGATACCCCGCGCACCCGCTTCTTCGATGAAGCATCGGCCGAAGCGCAGCAGTACCGCAGCCTGGAGGCGGCATTTCCCAGGCGGGCGGTGTTCATCACCTCCAGCACCCGTGATGGACGAAAGCTGCTTCTGGAAACCTGGTCAGGCGCCAATCCGGGCGAGTTCTACCTTTATGACGTCGACCGCAGACAGGCGCGCTTCCTGCTGGCGCGCAGCGAATGGATCGATCCGGCTACGACCGCATCGGTGCGGTCCATCAGAGTGAAGGCACGCGATGGACTGGACCTGCATGGGTTCCTGACCGTGCCGCACGGCAGTACAGGCCGCGACCTGCCGATGGTGGTGCTGCCGCATGGGGGCCCCATCGGCGAGTTCGACGACGGCCGTTTCGCGCACGAGACGYAGTTGCTGGCAGCAGCCGGCTATGCCGTGCTGCAGGTGAATTTCCGCGGATCCGGCAACTTCGGCCGTGCCCACATGCGTGCGGCTGTGCGGCAATGGGGTCGTGCCATGCAGGATGACGTGACCGATGCAACGCGCTGGGCCATCGCCGAGGGCATCGCCGACAGCAAACGCATCTGCATCTACGGTGCCAGCTATGGCGCCTACGCGGCGATGATGGGGCCGGTGCGCGAGCCGGGGCTGTACCAGTGCGCGGCAGGCTACGTGGGCGTCTATGACCTGCCGTTGATGTACACCCGTGGCGATGTGGGCGACAGCCGTTTCGGCGTGGCCTATCTGCAGCAGTGGCTGGGCGATCCGGCCTCGCTGGGTGAGGTGTCGCCGGTTGCGTTGGCGGATCGCATCAGGGTGCCGGTATTCCTGGCCGCTGGTGGTGAGGATGCGCGTGCGCCCATCCTGCACAGCAAGCGGCTGCAGGCCGCGCTGGAACGGGCTGGTACCCCGGTGGAAGCCCTGTACTTCCGCACCGAAGGCCACGGCTTCTACACCCAGGCGCATCGCAGCGAGTACTACGGACGCCTGCTGGCGTTCCTGTCGCGCAGCCTGGGGGGAGCCACCGCACAAACGCAGGCCACCGGTGATGCGGAGAAGGCGCCCTGAGTCTGGCGATGGCGCGCTCGTCACTGGCGCAGCCATCGTCGGCCTGCCTAGAATCGGCAAATCTGGACAGGGTGTCCGGCAGGGAGGGGGAAGGATGCGCAGGACTGTATTTGCCGCGCTGCTGTGCGCGGTGGTGGGCGGGACGTCGGCGGGTACTGGCGGGGTGGACCTGGAGAAGTACCTGAAGCCGGAGTCGTTCTCGGACGTCAAACTCTCGCCGGGCGGCGAATACGTCGCCGGCACCGTACCGCTGGACGATTCCACCGCGCTGATCATCCTGCGCACGTCCGACCGCAAACCCGCGGGTGTGTTCCGGCCACAGGACAAGAACCACGCAAACACCTTTGAATGGGTGAGCAATGACCGCCTGCTGGTCGGCCTGGCCGAGAAGCTTGGCGCGCTGGATACCCCGCAACCGACCGGTGAACTCTACGGCGTCAATGTCGATGGCAAGGGCGGCGAACTGCTGGTCGGCTACCGCGTGCAGGGCCGTGGGCTGGGCACGCGCATCCAGCCGAAGAAGGTGGAGGACGTCGCGGCTTTCCTCACCGACGAGCTGCCCGGCGATGACCGCAATGTACTGATCGCGGTGTGGCCCTTTGCCGATGATCCCTATACCCGCGTGGAGCGGCTGGATGTGGTCAGCGGGCGCCGCGTGCGCGTTTCCGGCTCGCCGGTGCAGCGCGCCAGCTTCACCACCGATCATCAGGGCGAAGTGCGCTTTGCTCACGGCGCTACCTCGGACAACGTCAACAAGCTCTACTACCGCGCTGGGACCAATGCGCAGTGGTCACTGGTCAATGACGAATCGCTGAGCCACCGGGTGGAAGGGGCCATCGGCTTCTCCGAAGATGGTGCACTGGCCTATCTGCAGGTCGAGCAGCCCACCGGGCCCGATGCCATCCTCAGCTGGAACCCGCAGACCGGCGAACGGCGCGAGGTGCTGCGCGATGGCGTGGTCGATCCTTACGCGATCATCTTCCGCCCGGGCACCCGCGTGCCGGTGGGCGCGCTGTATGTCGGCGATGCACCGCGCACCCGGTTCTTCGATGAGAAGGGGGCCGATGCCCGTCAGTACCGCAGCCTTGAGGCGGCGTTCGGCGGCCCGGTGCTCATCACCTCCAGTACCCGCGATGGCGGCAAGGTGGTGGTGCAGACGTGGTCGGGCAGCAACCCCGGGGATTTCTACCTGTTCGACACCCGCGCGAAGGCGGCAGAGCATCTGCTCAGCCGCAGCGAATGGATCGACCCGAAACTGGCCGCCACGGTTCGCYCGTTTGCATTGAAGGCCCGCGACGGCGTGTCGCTGCATGGATTCCTGACATTGCCGCAGGGCAGTGATGGTCGCAATCTGCCAATGGTCGTGTTGCCGCACGGCGGCCCCTTCGGCGTGTTCGATGAAGGCAGCTACACCAGCGAGCCGCAGATGCTGGCAGCCGCAGGGTATGCGGTGCTGCAGGTCAACTTCCGTGGTTCGTCCAATTATGGGCGCGCCTTCGCCCAGGCGGGTGCGAAGCAGTGGGGCGCGGCTATGCAGGACGATGTGACCGACGCCACGCGCTGGGCCATCGCCGAGGGCATCGCCGACAGCAAGCGCATCTGCATCTATGGCGCCAGTTACGGTGCGTACGCGGCGATGATGGGGCCGGTACGCGAGCCGGGGCTGTACCAGTGCGCGGCCGGCTATGTCGGCGTGTATGACCTGCCGCTGATGTTCACTGGGGAGGCGCAGTTGAGCGATTCGGCCATGCTTTGGCAGCGCGATTGGGTGGGTGATCCGAAGACGCTGGGTACCCGTTCGCCGGTGAATCTGGCCGCGCAACTGAAGGTGCCTGTATTCCTGGCCGCCGGAGGCGAAGACCGTCGCGCGCCGATCAAACACACCGAGCGCATGGAGGCCGCACTGAAGGCGGCCGGCTCGCCGGTGGAAAGCCTGTATTACCGCACCGAAGGCCATGGCTTCTACCGGCCCGAGCACCAGCGCGAGTACTACAGCAGGCTGCTCGCCTTCCTGTCACGCAGTCTGGGCGGCAACACCGCCAGCGCCAGCGCCACCGCAGGTGCTGACAAGGCGCCGTAAGGAAATCCAGCCGCAGCCAGCGGACCCGATGCCGGGCAGGGGATGCCCGGCTTCAAGGAGGAAGTGATGAAGCATGCAAAGGTGCTGGCCGCATTGATGGCCATCTGCGGCGCCGCTGGGGTGGAGGCTGCGGAAGTTTCGCTGGACGGCTATGTGCGTCGTGCGGAGTTCAATGACATCCAGCTCTCGCCCACCGGCGAATACATTGCCATGACCTTGCCGCTGGAGGGCGCGACCGCCGTGGCGGTGCTGCGTACCGACACGATGGAGCTGGTCGGCAATTTCCGGCCGCCACGCAACAATCATGCCGCCGAGGTCGACTGGGTGAGTGACAGCCGCCTGCTCATCGGTCTGGCCGAAAAATGGGGGCCGTTGGACCAACCGCGGCCGACGGGCGAACTGTATGCCATCGACGCCAATGGCAAACGCGGTGATCTTCTGGTCGGCTATCGCGCCCGCCCGGATGAGCCCGGCTTCGTGACCGGGCGCGTGGTCGAGCCGGTCGCCGCCTTCCTTGCCGATCCGCTGCCTGCCGACGAGCGCAACGTGTTGATCTCGCTGTGGCCATTTGCCAACGACACCAATACGCGTCTGGAACGGATGGACGTGATCACCGGGCGTCGCATCCCGGTATCGCGTTCACCGGTGCAGCGCGCGACGTTCACCACCGACAATCAAGGGGAACTGCGCTTCGCCCATGGTGCCGCCGCCGACAACGTCAACAAGCTCTACTACCGCGAAGGTCGCGATCATTGGACGCTGGTCAACGACGAAGGCAACAGCCGCCGCATCGAACGCCCGATCGGCTTCTCTGCCGACAACCGCCTGGCTTACCTGGTGGTGGAGCAGGCCCGCGGCCCGGACGCGGTGGTCAGCTGGGACCCGGTCAGCGGAGAGCGGCGTACGCTGCTGCAGGACGATACCGTTGACCCTACCCATGTGGTCTACCAGCCTGGCACGCGCGTGCCGGTGGGCATCCAGTTCGTCGGCGCTGCCACGCGCACGGCCTTCTTCGATGAGCAGTCGCCGACCGCCGGCATCCAGCGCAAGCTTGAAAAGGCGTTTCCAGGGCAGGCGGTGAGCCTGGTCTCCGGCACCCGCGACAACACACGTCTGCTGGTGAAAGTGAGCTCGGCAACCAATCCCGGCGACTATTTCCTGTACACCACGGCCACCCGCAACGCCGCGTTCCTCACCAGCCGCCATCGCTGGTTTGATCGCGATGGCGGTGCCAGCGTTCGCCCGATCACCCTGGCTGCGCGGGACGGCCTGCCGCTGCATGGCTTCCTGCCCCTGCCCAGGGGCAGTGATGGCCACAACCTGCCGATGGTGGTGGTCCCGCATGGTGGCCCGATCGGCGTGTTCGATGATGGTGGTTTCGAGCGCGAGAACCAGTTGCTGGCCGACGCCGGCTACGCGGTGCTGCAGGTCAACTTCCGCGGCTCGGGCAACTACGGCCGTGCACATACCCAGGCCGCTGCCCGGCAATGGGGCCGCGCGATGCAGGACGATGTGACCGACGCCACCCGCTGGGCGATCAGCCAAGGCATCGCCGACAGCGCACGCATCTGCATCTACGGTGCCAGCTACGGTGCGTACTCGGCCATGATGGGCGCTGTGCGCGAGCCGGGGCTGTACCGCTGCGCGGCCGGCTACGTCGGGGTGTACGACCTGCCGTTGATGTTCAAACGGGGCGACATCCAGGATCGCGCCTCCGGCGTGACCTATCTACAGGAGTGGCTGGGTGATCCGGCCACCCTGGCGGCAGTGTCGCCGGTGAATCTGGCGGCGAGTATCAAGGTGCCGGTGCTGCTGGCCGCTGGTCGCGAAGACCTGCGTGCGCCGGTACAGCACACCGAACGCATGGAAGCGGCGTTGAAACAGGCCGGCGTGCCGGTGGAAGCGCTGTATTACCCGCGGGAGGGGCATGGTTTGTATGCCGAGGCCAACCAGCGCGACTACTACAGCCGATTGCTTGCCTTCCTGTCACGCAGCCTGGGGGGCGGTACCGCAGCGGCCGCGACGTCTTCCGACAAGGGCAAGGCGCCCTGAAACACGCGCGGCGGCAACCATCATGGTTGCCGCCGCAGTGAGCTGCCAATGGGCGTTACTTCACTCCATGCATCATCCGCTTCAACAGCGGTGCGGCGATGAAGGCCAGCAAAGCGCAGCCCAGGCCGATCCACATCAGCAGCCAGAACAGGTGCGCATAGGCACCGGCCGCAGCGGCCATGTCCAGCGTTTCGCCTTCAGGTACGTCGATCGCCGCCAGCTTGCCGAACAGCGCGGCCAGCGTTTCGGAGAAGGCGGTCGCCAGGAACCAGGTGCCCATCATCAGGCTCATCACCCGGGGCACCGCCAGCTGGGTGACCGCCGACAGGCCGACCGGCGACAGGCACATCTCGCCGCTGGCCAGCAGGAAGTAGGCCAGCACCAGCCACCACACGCTGGCCATCTCGCCGGTCGTACCAACGTGCTGCGCGGCCAGCGCCAGCGGTACGAACGACAACGCACCGATCACCAGGCCCCAGGCCGACTTCACCGGCTTGCCCGGCTCCCAGCCGCGACGGTCCATCCAGGTCCACAACGCGGCGAAGGCCGGCGCCAGCAGCACCAGGAACAGGCCGCCGAGGTAGGTCAGCGAACCGGCGGTCTGCGGAATCACCAGACAGTCGCGCACCAGCAGCACCAGCATCAGCGCGACGATGGCGATGAAGAACGTACGCGGTGCGGACGAGCCGGGACGTCGCTCGGACAGGCGCGCGCTGACCACGAAGCCCAGCGGTGCCAGCAGCAGCGAGAGGATCGACCACGGCAGCGGCGAGCCTTCGCGGATCACCAGCGCCGGTACGATGTCCTTGGTCAGCAGGCGGTCGGTGAAGGTCACCCACGAGCCATACGACTGCTCGTACATCGTGAAGAACACCAGTGCCATGAAGATCAGCACCATCAGCGCGATCATCTGCTGGCGCTGCACCGGCGTGCACTTGCTGCCAGTGAACCAGGCGAACCAGACCAGCACGCCGCCGAGCACCACCAGCATCAGCATCAGCGCCAGGCTGATTTCACCACCAAGCGCGAAGGCACCGTTGCCGGCCGCCCACATCAGCCAGGCCACCGGCAGCACGCCGATCACCGCGCACAGGTAGATCAGCCATTCGCGCGGCAGGCCCAGCACCTTCTGCTTCAGCGTGGCCGGCTGCGGCGGTTCGGCATGGCCCTGCAGGTATTTCTGGCCCCACAGGAACATCGCCAGGCCGGCAATCATGCCGATGCCGGCCGCACCGAAACCGTACTTCCAGCCGTAGACCTCGCCGAGGAAACCGCACACCAGCGAGGAGAACAGGGCACCCAGGTTGATGCCGGCATAGAACAGCGAGAAGCCCGAATCGCGGCGCGGATCGTCCTGCGGATAGAGCTTGCCGACGATGGTGGAGATGTTCGGCTTGAGGAAGCCGACGCCCATGATGATCAGCGCCAGCGACAGATAGGTCACTGCCAATGCCGAGGTGTCGCGCACTACTTCGCCATTGACCCGGTATGCGGCGTGGCCCTCGAAGGCCATGCCGAGGTGGCCGAGCACCAGCAGGATGCCGCCGAACAGCACCGCGCGGCGCATGCCCAGCCAGCGGTCGGCGAGCATGCCGCCGAATACCGGGATGCAGTACACCAGGCCGCCATAGGCACCGAGCAGGTCCAGCCCGGCCTTGTCACCGAACAGGTGGTACTTGGTGAGGTACAGCAACAGCAGCGCCTTCATGCCGTAGAAGGAGAAGCGCTCCCACATTTCGGTGAAGAAGCAGACGTAGACGCCCTTGGGATGGCCCAGGAAGTCGTCGGAAGCGATAGCAGTGGAATTCATCGCGGAATTATAGGCCCGCGCCCGCTTTCAGTAGATCCACGCCATGCGTGGATGGCCGCCCCGGTGCATGGTCTACAGGTACCGCAACCAGGCCAGGTCGCGTCGCCGTGCCTTGAACCGCGCGAATGCCCGCGTCGGTGGGTACAGCACCACCGCCAGCGCGCAGGCCACCAGCAGCAGGCCGGCCACCGAGTCCAGTGCATACAGGCAACCGTGGGTCGGGCCCCAGGTCTTCAGCGCGGCCAGGTACAGCAGCTTCAGCACGTACAGGTGCAGCAGGTAGAAGAACATCGGCGCTGCACCGATATCGGCCAGCGGCCGCAGCGCGCGCGCCAGCGGCGGCCACTCATACAGCCGCAACAGCAGCAGGCCCACGCCCAGTGTCAGCAGCAGGAACTGCAGCGACGGCGGGTACTTGGTGATGTTGAACACGCTCATCCACGTGCGCAGCGTGCTGGTCTGGTACTGCCAGGGTGCATCGCCATAGTCGTTGGCGAAGCGCAGCAGGGCGAAGGCGGCCAGTGCGCCCAGCCCGGCCCACAGCAACCGCTGCCGCCGCTGTTCGGGATCGCTGCCGGCGGCGAACCACGGTGCCATCAGGTAGCCCAGCGCGATCACCCCGATCCACGGCAGCACCGGGTAGGAGGTACGCAGGCTCAACCGCCCAGCCTCGATCCAGTCACGCTGGTGCAGCACTTTCCACAGCACCGCCACCGCGCCGTCGCCCTGCACGCGCATGCCATCCAACAGGTTGTGGCCAACCACCAGCGCTACCGCCAGCACCGCCAGCACCGGCCGCGGCAGCCACAGCAGGCCGGCCAGCGCGATCATGCTCAGGCCGATCGCCCAGATCACCTGCAGGTACACCGTCTCCGGCGGGAACTGGAAGGTCCAGGCGAAGTTGACCAGGGTCAGTTCCAGCACCACCAGGAACAGGCCGCGCTTGAGCAGGAAAGCCGCAATGGCACGGCGCGGATCGGCATGGCGCTGGCCGTACAGCCAGGCCGACAGGCCGGTCAGCAGCACGAACACCGGCGCGCACAGGTGGGCCAGCAGGCGGCAGGCGAACAGGGCAGGGGACACGGTCGCCGCGTCCATCGGATCGCTGACCTGATGCTGCAGGAAGAATGTCTCGCGCACGTGGTCTAGCAGCATCAGCAGCATCACGGTGCCGCGCAACTGGTCGATGGAGGCCAGCCGGGAGGAGGGGAAGGAGGACATGCGGTGGGCGGGTACAGGTCAACGGAAAGTTATAACATAGCGTTTGCGGAGTGCCCACTTGGGCTTTGCCGCATCGGCTGGCTCGCGGTGCCGCTGCGGGCCCGTGCCTGTTCCAGCTGCAACCCCCATCCTTTGGCACGCTGGACTTGCTGCCCCCTGAACGCTAGCGTGACAGGGATTTTTTGCCAGCAGGGGCTTTCATGAACCATGACGCTGCGCCCAAGCAGCTCACTTTCCGCGCGGTGGTCCTGGCCATCGTGCTGGCGGTGGTGCTGTCGGCCGCAAACGCCTATCTCGGTCTGTTCGCAGGCCTGACCATCGCCACCGCGATTCCCGCCGCGGTCATTTCCATGGGCGTGCTGCGCCTGCTGGGGGGCGGCTCGATCCTTGAGAACAACATCGTGCAGACCGGCGCTTCGGCCGGTTCGTCGATCGCCGCCGGTGTGATCTTCACCATCCCCGCGCTGGTGATCATGGGCTACTGGCCGGACTTCAAGTACTGGTGGGTGCTGGGCATCGCCGGTCTCGGCGGCCTGCTGGGCGTGCTGTTCTCGGTGCCGCTGCGCCGTTCGATGATCGTCGAGGACCCGCTTCCGTTCCCGGAAGGCAAGGCGGCGGCTGAAGTGCTCAAGGCCGGTGAAAACCCCGGCCCGGGCCTGAAGATCCTTGGCCTGTCGGCGGTGATCGGTGCGTTCGTCAAGCTGGCTGCGGAAAGCGGCATGCGCTTGATCCCCGACGCCTGGGCTACCTCGGCCTACGTCGGCAGTTCCAAGATCACCGCGTTCATCGGTACCAACCTGTCGCCGGCGCTGCTGGGCGTGGGCTACATCGTCGGCCTCAACGTCGGCATCGTGGTGGTGTCCGGCTCGATCCTGACCTGGCACATCGCCATTCCGATCTACCAGGCGTTCTTCATGAACACCGATCCGGCGCTGGCCGCCTCGATCGCCACCGCCTCGTCCACCGAAGCGGCGTTCGCCATCTGGGGCGCGAAGATGCGTTACCTGGGTGTCGGCGCGATGCTGATCGGTGGCATCTGGACCCTGATCTCGCTGCGCAAGTCGCTGCTCAACGGCGTCAAGAGCGGCTTCGCCGCCGCCCGCAAGAGTGGCGGCCCGGTGCTGGCACATACCGAGCGCGACCTGCCGATGAAGTGGATGCTGGTGGCCTTGGTGGTGTTCACCCTGCCGCTGCTGGCGCTGTACCAGGCCATCGTCGGCCAGTGGCACGTGTCGATCCCGATGACCCTCATCATGATCGTCGCCGGCTTCCTGTTCGTTTCGGTGTCGGCCTACCTGGCAGGCCTGATCGGGTCGTCCAACAACCCGGTCTCGGGCATCACCATCTCCACCATCCTGTTCGCTTCGGCGGTGCTGGTGCTGCTGCTGGGCAAGGACGGCCTGCAGCCGGTCGGTGCCTTCGGTGCGCCGCTGGGCGCGGTGGCCGCGATCATGATCGGCGCGGTGGTGTGCTGTGCCGCCGCCGTCGGCGGTGACAACCTGCAGGACCTCAAGGCCGGCTACATCGTCGGTGCCACTCCGTGGAAGCAGCAGCTGATGCTGGGCATCGGTGCGTTCTCGTGCGCGCTGATCATGGCCCCGGTGCTGAACCTGCTGGCTACCGCCTACGGCATCGGCGTCAAGTCGGAGCTGCATCCGAATGCGCTGGCCGCACCGCAGGCCAACCTGATGGCCTCGGTGGCCAAGGGCCTGTTCGGCGGCGAGCTGCCGTGGACCTTCATCGGCATCGGTGCCGTGGTCGGTGCCGCCATCATCGCGTTCGACAGCTGGCTGAAGTCGCGCAACTCGCGTTTCCGCGTGCCGGTGCTGGCCGCGGCGATCGGCATCTACCTGCCGCTGGAACTGATGGTGCCGATCTTCCTCGGTGGCCTGATCTCCTACCTGGTCGAGCGCTTCCACAAGGTACGCGCCGATGACGAAGAGGGTCGCGACCGCGTGCACAAGCCGGGCGTGCTGTTCGCTGCCGGCCTGATCACCGGTGAGGCGCTGATGGGTATCGCCATCGCCGTGCCGATCGTGGTCAGCAGCCGTGCCGACGTGCTGGCCGTGCCGTTCCATCTGCCGGCCGCGCAGTGGATCGGCCTGGCCGTGCTGTTCCTGGTCGGCTGGCTGATCTACCGCACCGGCAAGCGCGCCGTGGCGTAAGTGATGGGGGAGTGCCGGCCGCTGGCCGGCAACCCTGGAA
>NZ_JBFRFE010000069.1:0-10620 GCF_052114665.1 Stenotrophomonas sp. 2YAF22
GGCCCAGCACGACCGCGGCGGCGTGTTCTTCGTCGAAATCTCCAGCGCGCTGGGCCTGCGCGAGCGCTATGGCTATGCGGCCTTCGAGCGGCTGATGGTGCAGGCCGGGCAACGCCTTGCCGAGGCTGGCCATCCGCACCTGCTGGCGCGCCTGAACGACAACAGCTTCCTGCTGCTGGCGCGCAACGCCGATGAGGACAGCCTGGAAGCGATTGCCGGCACCCTGCGTGAGCAGCTGTCCGCGCGCGCCTTCGTGATCCGCGACGACGAATCGGTACACCTGCGTGGCGTGGTCGGCTACGCGCCGCTGTCGCCGGGTTTCGACGATGCCAGCAGCGCCCTGGAAGCGGTCGAACGTACCACCCTGCAGGCACGCCTGCTCAGCGCCGGCGTGGCCGGCCACGTGCATCGCCAGGTCACGACCGAGCAGGAGCACCTGGCGTTGCTGGAAGGCCAGCTCGAGCTCGCTTACCAGCCGATCGTCGCCGTCGCCGGTGGCAGCAGCGCGCAGTACCAGTTGCTGCTGCGCCTGCGCCGGACCGATGGCAGCGTACTGACCGCCGGCCAGGTGATTCCGGCAGCCGAGGCGGCCGGCCGCATCGCCGACCTCGACCAGCAAGTGCTGGAGCATGCGATGGGTCTGCTCGACCTGTATCGCCACGCCACCCAGCCGCTGAACCTGTTCGTCTCGCAGTCGCTGCGTACCCTGCAGCGCGATGCCTTCGCCGACTGGCTGCTGGAGTCACTGCAGCAACGCCGCCTGCCCGGCAGCGCGCTGGTGATCGACGTGCGCCTGCCCGATGCACTGATCCACACCGTGCCGTTGCAGCAGTTCTGCCAGCGCATGGCCAGCGTCGGCGTGCGCTTCTGCCTGAGCCAGTTCGAACCGGGCAGCGAAGCCCTGGCCCTGCTCACCCAGCTGCCCCTGTCGTTCGTGCGCATGGCCGCACGCTTTTCCAGCAGCCACTCCAACCCCGATACGCGCGAAGAACTGCGCCGATCGATCGAGCAGGCGCATGCAGCCGGCCTGCAGATCATCGGCCAGCAGATCGAGGACCCGCAGGCAGCGGCCGCGATGTGGGTCGGCGGTGTCGATTACATCCAGGGCAACATGGTGCAGTCGGCCGGCAGCGACCTGAACTTCGACTTCCACAACGCGGTGCTCTGAGTGTCACCGACGGTCGCGCTGTTGGCGGTACTGGCGCTGGCCATCGTCGCCCTGCTGGTACTGGGCCTGCGATTGCGTTCGCGCAATCGCGCGCTGGCGGCACTGCAGCGCGAACGCATCACCCTGACCAGTGAACGCGACCAGCTGCGGCGTACCACCGAGCGCCAGGGCCAGCTGGAACATCAGCTGCTGCAGGCCAAGCAGGCTGCAGAAGCAGCCGTGCTGGCCAAGGGCGAATTCCTGGCCACCATGAGCCATGAAATCCGCACGCCGCTCAACGGCATCCTGCCGATGCTGGAGCTGATTGCCCGCGGCCCGCTCGGCGAAGACCAGCGGCAGATGCTGGCCACCGCCTCGGCCAGCTCGCAGCAGCTGCTGCGCATCGTCGATGACATCCTCGATTACTCGCGACTGGAAGCCCAGGCACTGGAACTGGAGATCACCAGCTTCAACCTGCGCGAACTGCTCGACGGCGTGGTGCAGCTGCTGCAGCGCGCCGCCGAAGCCAAGGGCCTGACGCTGAGCCTGCAACTGGATCCGGCCGTACGCCTGCCGGTACGCGGCGACCCCGTGCGCCTGCGCCAGGTCCTGGGCAACCTGCTGGCCAATGCCATCAAGTTCACCGCACGCGGCCAGGTGCAGTTGCGCGTGCAGCGGCTGGGCGAAGGCCCCGCGCAGCACCAGCTGCGTTTCGAAGTGATCGACACCGGCATCGGCATCGATGAGGYCCTGCAGGCGCGGCTGTTCCAGTCCTTCAGCCAGGCCGACGCCTCCACCACCCGCATCTACGGTGGCACCGGCCTGGGCCTGGCCATCTGCAAGCGCATCACCGACCTGATGCATGGCGACATCGGCGTGCATTCCACCCCAGGCCAGGGCGCAACCTTCTGGTTTGAAATACCGCTGCTGAAGGTTCCCGGCGACCTGCCGGCGCTGGCCCGCTCGCCGGCAGCGCTGCTGCTGTACACCGCCGATGCACAGCTGCAGCCACGCGTCGAACGCATCGCCGCGCACCACGGCCTGCAGGTGCAGCCGCTGGCCAGCATTGATGAGGCAATGGAACGCCTGCGTGCAGCACCACGCCCGGGCCAGAGCACACCGGCATGGCTGCTGGTCGACGCGCGCCACCGCCGCAATGGCGAGGCGGCCCTGCAGCGCGCCTTGGCCGAGCGCGGTGCCGACGACGCACTGCAGGTGCTGTGGCTGCAGGATGATCCGGTTGCAGCACGGCCGCGCCAGCAGCAGCTGCACAGCACATTCAACGATGCCGACCTGCACGCCCTGCTGGCCCAGCCAACAGCCACTGCACGCCCGGCAGCCCTGCTGGCCAACGCCGAAGACGCCAGGCCGGCCACCGTGCTGCCGCCACTGGATCTGCATGTGCTGCTGGTCGAAGACAACACGGTCAACCGGATGGTGGCCGAGCACCTGCTGCGGGTCTTCCAGTGCCGGGTACGCAATGCCGCCGACGGCGAGCAGGCCCTCGCACTGCTGCGCGAAGGTGGAATCGACGTGGTGCTGATGGATTGCCAGATGCCGGTGCTCGACGGCTACAGCGCGACACAGCGCTGGCGCAGGGAGGAGGCCGAAGCGGGGCGGACGCGGTTGCCGATCATCGCGATGACCGCCAACGCCATGGCCGGTGATCGCGAGCGCTGCCTGCAGGCGGGCATGGACGACTATCTGTCCAAGCCGATCACGCGTGAAGCGCTGCATGCATTGCTGCAGCGTTGGGGCCGGGTTTCCGCGGATCGCGGACATGCACCGCTGCCGGACCCCGTGCAACCTGCCGCGACCCCGAGCGTGCCCGACGGCGAAAGCGTGGACGATGAACGAACGCGCGCGATCCCGATTCCACAGCCGGTGCTTGATCGCAGCGTGCTGGATGAACTGCAGGCGGTGATCGGCGATGCCGCCGCGCAGATCGTAACGGTGTTCCTGGAAGACGCACCGCAGCTGGTGCAGCAGCTGCAGCAGGCGGCGCAGGGCAACGACATCGAACGCCTGCAGGCGCTGTCGCACAGCCTGAAATCCTCCAGCGCCAACGTCGGCGCGCTGTCGCTGTCAGCGGTGGCGCGGCGGATCGAACTCGAAGCCCGCAGTGGCAGCCTGCAGCGCCCTGCCGTGGCAGTGGCGCTGCTGGTGGCGGAGTTCGCCCGCGCGCGCGTGGCGCTGACCGGCTACCTCGCCGGCCAGGCCCGTTGAATCACTCTTCGAGCTTGCTCAGCAGGTACTTCGGCTCACCGATGCGCTCGATCAGCTCCAGCTGGGTTTCCAGCCAGTCGATGTGTTCTTCCTCGGAATCGAGGATCTTCACGAACAGCTGGCGGCTGACGTAGTCGCCGACCGAATCGGCATAGGCCACGGCCTCGCGCAGGGTGACCACGCCATCGCGCTCCAGCGACAGATCGCACTGCAGGATCTCGGTCGGGTTCTCACCGATGCGCAGCTTGCCCAGCGCCTGGAAGTTCGGCAGGCCTTCAAGGAACAGGATGCGATCGGCGAGCATGTCGGCATGCTTCATTTCCTCGATCGATTCCTTGTACTCGTGTTCGGCCAGTTCCTTGATGCCCCAGTTCTTCAGCATCTTGGCGTGCAGGAAGTACTGGTTGATCGCGGTCAGCTCGTTGTAGAGGACCTTGTTGAGGAATTCGATGACCTTGGTGTCGCCCTTCATGGGGATGCTCCTGCACGCTGAAATCGCGGGCACTGTAGCGCCTTGCGCGCGCGCGTGAAGGAACGCGAATCGTGCGCATTGGCCACTGCGGCCAGCAATGAAGACCAGGAGAGCGCGGCGTCAACGCGCCGCGAAACGACTCAGGCGACCTGCGCCAGGCCCAACACCGGCAACGGCAGATCGTGGGTGGCACGCGCCTTGGCCAGCAGCTCGCCGGCCATGTCCAGGCAGGAACCGCAGGTGGCGCCGCATCCGGTGCGCATGGTCAGCTCGGCCACCGACGTGACGCCATGGCTGGCGGCTTCGCGGATCTGGTGGTCGGTAACACCGTTGCAGATGCAGACGTACACGGGCGGGAACCAGGGCAGCAGGCCAGTAGCGGCCTGGTCGCTATTCCAATGGAAACGAGAATGGTTGTCAATCAGAGACCTGAACCATTCTCGATACGGTTCAGAGTGCGGTCGAATCCACCCGGTACGAGGCGGCTACAGGCACAACAGCCCAAGCGCCAGCACCGGTGTACTGAAGAAGACGATCAGCCACTGCACACCACCACCTGCCGCCCTCAACCGCAGCAGGTAGTCCGCCAGGAACAGCGCACCCGCACAGGTCGCGAAGGCGAGGCACGCGCCCAGCGCCAGCGGCATCCATGCGATGCCGCCGAGGACTGCCACGCTCAACAACAGCCAGGGGAGGCTTGCCAGACGGACAGCCAGTCCCTGCCGGAAATACCCAGCAGACGTGCGTTGCGACCGTTCGACCCGCTCTTTGCGCAACCTGCCCGTCAAACGGCTCCCGGTTCACCCTTGGCTTTCCGCGGCCAATACCCGCCGCGCATGGGCGTGCGCTTCCTGGGCCTGTCGTGGCCGGCCGCGTGGCCTGGCATCCAGGCCTCGGCAGCGCTCTTGGGCATGGCACTGATGCCCTGCCCCGCCACCCCTTGGGCCAACGGCGCCAGATGTCGCAGGGCGCGCGCATAGACGCCACGCTTGAACACCACCACATGCTCTACCGGATACCAGAAGTCGACCCAGCGCCAATGATCGAACTCAGGCGAGTCGGTATGGTCCAGGCTGACGTGGGCTTCATCACCGGTCAGGCGCAGCAGGAACCAGACCTGCTTCTGGCCGATGCAGACCTGGCGTTCATTGCGGCGGATGGCACGCGCCGGCAGCTTGTAACGCAGCCAGCCCGGTGTCGCCCCAAGCACTTCAACGTGCTCCGGCAACAGCCCGGTCTCTTCCTGCAGTTCACGATACATGGCCTCGACAGGCGTCTCGTCGGTGTTCATGCCACCCTGCGGGAACTGCCAGCCATCCCGGCGCACACGTCGTGCCCAGAACACCTGCCCGTCCTGCCGCATCAGCACGATGCCGACGTTCGGTCGATAGCCGTCCGGATCGATCACGATGCGGACTCCTAAGAAAATCTACTGGTTGGGACTATCCCATGCCGTCTGTCGGGCCACAAGCACGATACAAAGGTGTTGACAGTCCTTGTACACATCAGCAGAATAGCGGGCTCACCAAGGCTATGTAGCTCAGCCGGTTAGAGCACAGCACTCATAATGCTGGGGTCGGTGGTTCGAGTCCACCCATAGCCACCACGTTGAAGTTGTTTTTCAATGTGAAAAGTGAGAAAATAGTTACACGTTACATTGCCCCTTAGCCAAGCGGTAAGGCACCTGACTCTGACTCAGGCATCGGTGGTTCGAATCCATCAGGGGCAGCCAAATTAAAAAGAAAAAGGCCTGATCGAAAGATCAGGCCTTTTTCTTTTTAATTTGGTCACGCCTCTCTCGCCATGCGAAGCCGCGGGTAGTGCCGGCCACTGGCCGGCAACCTCGAAATGCATGACTCCAGAACGACAAAAGCCCGGCCGAAGCCGGGCTTTTGCTTTTCCAACCAGCGGGCTCCCGAAGGAGCCCGGCCAGGCGCGGTAAATCAGCGCTTGGAGAACTGGGTGGCGCGGCGGGCCTTGTGCAGACCGACCTTCTTACGTTCGACTTCGCGGGCGTCGCGGGTCATGAAGCCAGCCTTGCGCAGCTCGGACTTCAGGGTTTCGTCGTACTCGACCAGAGCACGGGCGATGCCCAGACGGATCGCACCGGCCTGACCGGTGGTGCCGCCGCCAGCGGCGGTGACCAGGATGTCGAAGCTCTCGGTGTTCTTGGTCAGCTCGAGCGGCTGGCGCACGATCATGCGAGCGGTCTCACGGCCGAAGAACTCGTCCAGCGGACGGCCATTGACGGTGATGTTGCCCGAACCCTTGCGCAGGAACACGCGAGCGGTGGAGGACTTGCGGCGGCCAGTGCCGTAGTTTTGAGTGATAGCCATGATTAGATATCCAGAACCTGCGGCTGCTGTGCGGCGTGCGGATGCTCAGTGCCGGCGTAGACCTTGAGCTTGCGGTACATCTGGCGACCCAGCGTGCCCTTCGGCAGCATGCCCTTGACGGCGGTCTCGATCACGCGCTCCGGGTGGCGCTCAAGCGCCTGGGCGAGGGATTCGGTCTTCAGGTTGCCGATGTAACCGGTGAAACGGTGATACATCTTGTCCTGCAGCTTCTTGCCGGTGACGACAATCTTTTCTGCATTGATGACGACCAGGTAGTCGCCGGTATCAACGTGCGGGGTGTAGACCGGCTTGTGCTTGCCACGCAGACGGCGGGCCAGCTCGGTGCAGAGACGGCCCAGGGTCTTGCCCTCGGCGTCGACGAGGTACCAGTCGCGCTGGACGGTCTCGTTCTTGGCAGTGAAAGTGCTCATGAAGAACTCTTGGTTAGGTCGGGCTCATTGCGGCGAAGGACTCGCCGGAACTCTGCCACGCGTTGTGAAAGGTGGAGCGTAAGGGGCGGCATTGTACGCAGCTTGGCTGGCGGGTGCAAGCCGGCGCCCGCCCCGGGTTGGCAGGGGGCCGGGGCCGGGCGAGAATCGGGCTTCCCCCGCTCCACGCCGTGCCGCCATGACCGTGCTTCGCCAGACCACCCCGCTGGACCATCTGCTGACCGAGGCGCAGCGCGCCCTGGACACGGTGTTCGGCAACCCGCCGGCCAGCCGCCCCTATCCGGCCACGGACACCGGCGAGCCCGGCATGGACAGCGCCCAGCGTCGCCACGCGGCCGGGCTGATGCGCATCAACCATGTCGGTGAGGTCTGCGCCCAGGGCCTGTACTTCGGCCAGGCCGCGGTGGCACGCGACCCGGCGACCCGCGAACATCTGCTGGAAGCGGCCCAGGAAGAGACCGATCACCTGGCCTGGTGCGCCACCCGCCTGGGCGAGCTGGACAGCCGCCCGAGCCTGTTCAATCCGCTCTGGTACGCCGGCAGCTACACCATCGGTACCCTGGCCGGGCTGCGCGGCGATGGCTGGAACCTTGGCTTCGTGGTCGAGACCGAGCGCCAGGTGGAAGCCCATCTGGACGAACATCTGGTCGACCTGCCGGCCGGCGACCTGCGCAGCCGCGCGGTCATCCGGGTGATGAAGGAAGACGAGGCCCGGCATGCCGAGCATGCCGAACAGGCCGGCGCACGCCGCCTGCCGTTCCCGATTCCGGGCGCGATGGCGCTGGCCTCCAGGGTGATGAAGACCATTGCTTACCGGCTGTAACCCGCATGAGTGTAGTGCCGGCCGCTGGCCGGCAACCCCGCATGGGTCGCCGCAGGTCATGAGGTTGCCGGCCAGCGGCCGGCACTACCAGGGCTTAGTTGGGTGACACCAGCTTCAGGCCGATCACGCCGGCCACGATCAGGCCCACACAGGCCAAGCGTGCCGGCGAGGCGCTGTCGTTGAACAAGTAGATGCCCAGTACGGTCACGCCCATGGCGCCGATGCCGGTCCAGATCGCATAGGCCGTGCCGACCGGAATGTTCTTCATCGCCTGGCTCATCAGATACAGGCTGATCAGGGCCGATACCACCGTCAGGGCGGTCGGCACGGGTTTGCTGAAACCTTCGGAGTACTTCATTCCAAGGGCGAATCCGATCTCGAACAGACCGGCCAGCAGCAGATAGATCCAGGGCATGGGTGGGGGCTCCTTACCTTTTTTGAGAAAAACGAAACGGCCCGGTGTTTTCACACCGGGCCGTAAGTCGGTACATCGCCGTGGAACTGAAGATTGCGCCAAGCGCAGGTTCCACGGGGCGGGGCGTCCCGCCTGGGTGGCGATGCCTGCCGGCATCGCACATGGGTCACTCAGCCAGGTTGCGGCCGTGGAACAGCTCTTCGATCTCACGACGCAGCAGCGCTTCGATCTTCATGCGTTCCTTGAACGAGATGTTCTTGGCCTTTTCCTCGAACAGGTACTGGTCCAGGTCAAAGTCCTTCAGGTGCATCTTCGTGTGGAAGATGTTTTCCTGGTAGACATTGACGTCGAACATCTCGTAACGCGACTTGATGTTCTTGGCCAGGAAGTTCTGGATCGAGTTGATCTTGTGATCGATGTAGTGCTTCTTGCCCTTCACATCACGCGTGAAGCCACGGACACGGTAGTCCATGATCACGATGTCCGATTCCAAGCTCTCGATCAGGTAGTTCAGTGCCTTCAACGGCGAAATGACGCCGCAGGTAGCCACGTCGATATCGGCGCGGAAGGTGGCAATGCCTTCCTGCGGGTGTGTTTCCGGATAGGTGTGCACGGTGATGTGCGACTTGTCCATGTGCGCGACCACGGCATCGGAAATCAACTCCTTGCCGGCCTGCTTCTTGTCGATCACCGGCTCTTCGGAGATCAGGATCGTCACCGAGGCACCCTGCGGATCGTAATCCTGGCGCGCCACGTTGAGGATGTTGGCGCCGATGATCTCAGCGACATCGGTCAAGATTTGAGTAAGCCTGTCGGCGTTGTACTCTTCATCGATGTATTCAATGTAACGCTGACGCTCCTCTTCGGTGCGCGCGTAACACACGTCATAGATGTTGAAGCTCAGCGCCTTGGTGAGGTTGTTGAAACCCTGCAACCTCAGGCGAGGCAACGGCTTGACCACGGCGGTCGATTCCTGTGTAAGAAGGGAAAGGGGGAATTATGCGGCATAAGTGTCTCCAGGGGGAACGTGAAGACGCTCAGGTTCTGGCACACTGTTTGCCCTTAACAATTGCGCTGGTTAAGCTCCGCTATCGACCCCGTGAATCCGTTCATGCGCAGAGGGAGCGCCCCTATCGTGTCAACCGTGCGCCTAGCTAGCAGCCCATTGGCCTTGGACATCGCAACAATCGACCGCTTCCTGGCACACAGCCACAGGCGGCGCTATCCCACCCGTACCGACGTCTTCCGACCCGGTGATCCGGCAGGCACCCTGTATTACGTCATCAGCGGCTCGGTTTCGATCATGGCCGAGGAGGAAGAGGACCGTGAGCTCGTGCTGGGCTATTTCGGCGCCGGTGAGTTCGTCGGCGAGATGGGCCTGTTCGTGGAGTCGGATCGCCGCGAGGTGATCCTGCGCACCCGCACGGCCTGTGAGCTGGCCGAAATCAGCTACGAGCGCCTGCATCAGCTGTTCCTCGGCCCGCTGTCGGCCGATGCCCCGCGCCTGCTGTACGCGCTGGGCCAGCAGATCTCCAAGCGCTTGCTGGACACCAGCCGCAAGGCCAGCCGCCTGGCGTTCCTGGATGTCACCGACCGTATCGTGCGCACCCTGCACGATCTGGCGCAGGAGCCGGAGTCGATGAGCCACCCGCAGGGCAGCCAGCTGCGCGTCTCACGCCAGGAACTGGCCCGTCTGGTGGGCTGCTCGCGCGAAATGGCCGGCCGGGTGTTGAAGAAGCTGCAGACCGACGGCCTGCTGCATGCCCGCGGCAAGACCGTGGTGCTGTACGGCACCCGTTGACCACCCGGTGTCCGCCGGGCATGGCCCGGCGGATCGCCGTACGTGCGACGTACCATCGCATGTCCCGCACACCCGCTTCCGCTAGGCTCGATCCATGGAACTGAGCAGCGAATTCTGGTGGTTCATCCTCATCGGCCTTGGCGCACAGCTGGTTGATGGTGCGCTGGGCATGGCATTCGGGCTGGTTTCTTCATCGGTGCTGCTCAGCATGGGGCTGCCTCCCGCACAGGTCAGCGCCAGCGTCCATACCGCTGAGGTGTTCACCACCGGCGCATCCGGTGTGTCGCATCTGGTAGCAGGAAATGTCGACAAACGCCTGTTCTTCCGCCTCGCCTTGCCCGGCGCCTTGGGCGGCGCACTCGGCGCGTACGTCCTTACACAGGTCCCTGGCGACCTGATCCGCCCGCTGATCTACCTGTACCTGCTGGTGCTGGCCATCATCATCCTGGCCCGCGCGGCCGGCCGCTGGATGCCCAAGGGCGAGATCCGCCGGGTGCCGGTGCTGGGCTTCTTCGCCGGCCTGCTCGATGCCAGCGGCGGCGGTGGCTGGGGCTCGGTGGCCACCTCCACCCTGCTCGCCCGCGGCGGTCAGGCGCGGACCACGATCGGCACCGTCAACGCGGCCGAGTTCGTGGTCACCTTGACCATCTCGGCCACGTTCCTGCTGTCGATGGGGGTGCAGCACCTGCAGATCGTCGCCGGCCTGCTGATCGGCGGCATGATGGCCGCGCCGGTGGCGGCGGTGCTGGTGAAACGGGTGAAGGAACGCTGGGTGCTGGTCGCAGTGGGCGTGCTGGTGCTGGGCATCAGCCTGTTCCAGGTGGGCCATGCGCTGTTCGGGTACCTGGGCCGCTGACCGCCCGCCGGGCGTGGCCCGGCGCTACCCGCGTGGGATTCGGTAGTGCCGGCCGCTGGCCGGCGACCTCATGAGCTGCGGAAGGGGATGCAAGG
>NZ_JBFRFE010000070.1:0-10595 GCF_052114665.1 Stenotrophomonas sp. 2YAF22
GGTGGAATGGATCAATGACAACCAGCTGACGCCGCACATCCTGGTCGACGCCGGCGTTCCCGGCGTGCAGGTTCCGCCTTCAGCCATCAAGGATGGCCGGGTGGTGCTCAACATCGCCGAACGCGCGGTGGTACGGCTGGTGATCGACAACGAGTCGGTGAGCTTCTCGGCGCGCTTCTCCGGCACCAGCTATCCGGTGCAGGTGCCGATCAGCGCCGTACTGGCGGTATATGCCCGCGAAACCGGGCAGGGCATGGCGCTGCCGGATGACATTCCCGGTGGCGAGCCGGCGCCGGCCAGTGATGAGCTGCTGCACGACGATGAGCAGACGCCGCCGGACGACACGCCGCCCGCTGGTCCGCCGCCGAAAGGCCGTCCGACCCTGCGCGTGGTCAAGTAATGGTGGGGGCCGACCGTTGGTCGGCACACCTTTAGCCCCTACACATCCTCGGCCTCTTCGTTGTCCGCACGGATCTGGCTGATCCGTGCCGCGCCCGGGCCGGTGAAGGAAACCAGCTGATCGCCGCGCAGCACCATGCGGCCGACATGGCGATCGATGCCGTCGTAGGAATACTCGAACTTGAAGGTGCGTTCGAAGCCGAGGCGTCCGTCTTCCCCGCGCGACAGGCGCAGGCCCGTGGCGTGCACGGCCTGGTCCAGCCACTGCACATCGGCGGCACGGCAGGCGTTGCGGCCCAGTTCGATCGCACGTTCGGCGGCCGAACGCGCTGCGTTCCAGAAGAAGTAGACGATACCGCCGGCAATCAGCAGGAACAGCAGGGTGGGCATGGCGTCAGCCGTCAGGTGTCGATCCGCCAAAGATGGCGACGAATGGCGACCGGATCAAGCGGCATCTGCTCAGCGATTGCTGCCAGGCTCCGTTGCCGGCTGCAGCGGCAACGGTGTCGGCGCAGCGGGTATCACCGGCGGAAGCGGTGCGACCCGCGGCGCAGTGGCATTCAACTGCAGCAGCGCGGCCCAATCCTGCCGGTTGAAGCTGCATTCGTCCTCACGGCCCGGCGTGCAGGTCGGGTCGATGCCGGTGGTATCGCGCTCGCGCGGCGGCGGTAGCTTGATCGTGCCGGTGCGATCCAGTTGCAGCAGGCGCATCGCCACGGTGTTCATGACATTGCCGCCCACCAGGTAAAGCGTCTGGTCGCCACCGAGGTTGGCCGCCACCACCACTTCGCAATGCGACTTCCAATGGCCGACCGAGCCGTTGCCCAGGGCCTGCACCAATCCGCTGTAACTGAGCGTGCTGCTGCGGTCGCGCAGGAAGCACAGCAGATCGCCCGGCGCAGGCTTGGCGGTGGCCGGGTCCACCAGGCGGTAGGGCACGCCGGAAGGGCCTGCCTGGTAGGCGGCGCGGATGTAGTCGATATGGCGTGGGGAAGTATTGAAGCCGGGTACGCCGGCACGCACCATCACCCAGGAAATGAAGGCCGCCGACCACGGATTGTCGATCAGGAAGGCGCGGCAATCGCTGTCGGTGTAACGCGTGCCCAGCGGTGCCAGGCAGCTGCTGGCGCCGGGCTGGCTGCCCAGCGCGTTGAGCGTGCCGCTTTCGCGCCAGTAGCTGGTGACCCGTTGCCAGGCGATCAGGCCGTTGTCGGCCAGATGATCGCCTTCGGCCTCGGTGACACTGAGACTGGCGGCGCGGCCGTCACGGTCGATGAAGGGGCGATACCAGAGCCGATGCTCGTTGCAGGCGGTGTTGCGGATGGCGATCGCCAATGGGCTCAGGCCGAAACGAGGTGGAACATCGCAGGCTTCGACAGCGGCAGCCGAGAAGGGCGTCGCTGCCAGCAGCAGGCAGGCAGGCAAGAGCATCCGGCGCATGCGCGGCTCCTGTGGGGGATGGCCGCAGCGTCGCAGCGCCGTTGTGAACGCCGGGTGTGAGAACGGTAGTGCCGGCCGCTGGCCGGCAACATCACGATCCGCGAATCCACCCTCAACCCGGTGGCGGACCCAGTTTCAACGACAGGTCGATTGCCTGCACGTGCTTGGTCAGGCCGCCGATGGAAATGCAGTCCACGCCATCTTCGGCGATCGAGCGCAGGCCGCCGAGGCCGACGCTGCCGGACACCTCCAGTGGAATGCGGCCTTCGGTGATGCGTACCGCTTCGCGCCGCAGTTCCGGGCTGAAGTCGTCCAGCAGGATGCGTTCACAGCCGGCTTCCAGCGCCTGCCGCAGCTGTTCCAGGTCCTCGACCTCGACCACCAGCGGCAGCTGTGGCCATTGCTGGCGGGCGGCCGACACAGCCGCAGCCAGTGAACCGGCCGCGCGGATGTGGTTCTCCTTCAGCATCACCGTGTCGTACAGGCCGAAGCGATGGTTGTSSCCGCCGCCGCASCGCACCGCGTACTTCTGCGCCAGACGCAGGCCGGGCAGGGTCTTGCGGGTATCAAGGATGCGAGTGCCCGTACCTTCCACCGCAGCCACGTAGCGGGCAGTGGTGGTCGCTGTGCCGGACAGGGTCTGCAGGAAATTCAACGAGGTGCGTTCGGCGCTGACGAGGCTGCGGCTGCGACCATGCAACAGGGCCAGCACGGTGCCGGCGCTGACGCTGTCGCCTTCGGCCACCCGCCACTCGATCTGCACGTCCGCATCGAGTGCGCGGTGGGTGGCATCGAACCACGGACGGCCCGCGATCACTGCATCCTGCTTGCACAGCAGGTAGGCACTGTCGGGCTGGTCGGGCAGCAGGGCGGCGGTGACGTCGCCACTGTCCAGGTCCTCGGCCAACGCGCGGGCGACATCGGCCGCGACGACGGCTGGATCCGGCGTCGGCAGCGCGCTCATGCGGTCGGGAAGTCGGCGATCTGTGCGGTCGGGATGGCTTCTTCGGCCAACAGCACCGGAATGCCGTCGTCGACGCGGAATACCTGCTTGCGGTCGCGGGTGACCAGGGCTTCGCGCAGCGGCTGCGCCAGCGGGTTGCCATCGGCGCGGTTGACGGTACCGGCGGCGATCGCCCGGTTGAGGGCTTCCAGGCCCTTGCCATCCAGCAGGGACAGGGGCTGGCGGGTATCGGGAGATACCAGCAGGTCGAGCAGCTTGCGATCCATGGTTCTTCGTCTTGCGTGGAAGATGGCTAGAATACGTCTTTAAGGCAGGTGACGGCCAATGACCCCCAACCCGATCGCGCCGCTTGTCGGCATCGTCATGGGTTCCCGCTCCGACTGGGAAACCATGCAGCACGCCGCCCAGAAGCTTGAAGCTCTGGGTGTTCCGTTCGAAGTGAAGGTGGTGTCCGCCCATCGGACGCCGGATGTGTTGTTCAGTTACGCCGAGCAGGCGGGTCTGCGTGGCCTGCGCGCGATCATCGCCGGTGCCGGCGGTGCTGCGCACCTGCCGGGCATGATCGCGGCCAAGACCGCGGTGCCGGTGCTGGGCGTGCCGGTACAGTCCAAGGCCCTCAACGGCATGGATTCGCTGCTGTCGATCGTGCAGATGCCCGCCGGCATCCCGGTCGCCACCTTCGCCATCGGCAATGCCGGCGCGTCCAATGCCGCGCTGTTCGCTGCGGCGATGCTGGCCAGCGACCAGCCGGCGATCGGCCAGGCGCTCGACGCGTTCCGCGCACGCCAGACCGAAGATGTGATGGCCCACGACGATCCGCGCCAATGAGCCTGACCGTCGGCATCCTCGGCGGCGGTCAGCTCGCCCGCATGATGGTCCTGGCCGGTGCGCCGCTGGGACTGCGCTTCGAACTGTATGATCCGGCCGCCGACGCCTGTAGTGGCCCGCTGGCGCCGCTCACCGTCGGCGCCTTCGATGATCGGCAGGCCCTGGCGGACTTCGCTGCCAAAGTCGACGTGGTTACCTTCGATTTCGAGAACGTGCCAGCTGACAGCGCGCAGTGGCTGGCCGACCGTGTGCCGGTCTACCCGCCGCCGTCCGCGCTGGCCGTGGCCCAGGACCGGTTGAGCGAGAAGACCCTGTTCCAGCAGTTGGGTATTCCGCTGCCGGCGTTCGCCGATATCCGCAGCCGCGACGAGCTGGCTGCCAAGGCCGCCGAATTCGGCCTGCCGTGCATCCTCAAGACCCGCCGCTTGGGCTACGACGGCAAGGGTCAGTTCCGCCTGCGCAGCGAAGCGGATATCGAGGCGGCATGGCAGGCGCTGGGGGCGCAGGTCGAGCGCACCGGCCTGATCCTCGAGGGCTTCGTCGCCTTCCAGCGTGAAGTCAGCGTGGTGGCCGTGCGCGGCCGCGATGGCAGCTTTCGGGCCTGGCCGGTCACCGGCAACTGGCATGTCGACGGTGTGTTGTCGGCAAGCGTGGCACCGGCGGTGCTGTCCGCTGCCGAGCACGAAGCGGCGATCGGCTATGCCCATCGTGTCGCCGAACACCTGCAGTACGTGGGTGTGTTCGCATTGGAGCTGTTCTGCCGCGACGGTGAACTGCTGGCCAACGAGATGGCACCACGCGTGCACAACTCGGGTCATTGGACCATCGAAGGCAGCGAAACCTCCCAGTTCGAGAACCACCTGCGTGCGGTGCTCGGCCTGCCGCTGGGCAGTACTCGCATGCTCGGCCATGCCTGCATGCTGAACTGGCTGGGGGCGATGCCCGACCCGACGCCGGTCCTGCAGCAGGCCAGCGGCCATTGGCACGATTACGGCAAGGAATCACGTGACGGCCGCAAGGTTGGTCACGCGACGCTGCGTGACGATGATGCCGGTGCACTGGCCGATGCGCTGGAGCAGGTAGGCCTGGAGCTCGACCGCCAGGCCCAGGTGGCCCCGGCCGTGCACGCGCTGCGCAACCGCTGAGCGAAGGCGTGCCGAYCGCTCGCCGGCCGGCGCCGCTGTCCCGGTAATGCCGGCCGCTGGCCGGCAGACGTCGCTGATGCTGGTAGTGCCGGCCGCTGGCCCGCAACGCCCACCAAGGTGGGCATCTACCAGAGCAGGGCCCACCAGGATGGGCATCTACCAGAGCAGGGCCGACCAGGATGAGCGCCCACCACGGCCTGGCGTGATGCCGGTAGCGCCGGGCCATGCCCGGCGGATGCCCGTCCGTATCAGCGCAGCTGGTTCTCGGCGAACTCCCAGTTCACCAGTTGCCAGAATGCTTCCAGATAACGCGCACGATCATTCTGGTAGTCGGTGTAGTACGCGTGCTCCCAGACATCGCAGCACAGCAGCGGCGTGCTGTCGCCGGTCAATGGCGTACCCGCATTGCGCGTGGCCTGCAGGCCGAGCTGCCCACCCGGGTGCTGTACCAGCCACACCCAGCCGGAGCCGAACAGGCCAAGCGCGGTTCGATTGAACTCTTCGCGCAGGCGTTGGCCGTCGCCGAACTGGCGCTTGACCAGCTCGCCCAGACGGCCCTGCGGCTCGCCGCCGCCGCGCGGGCGCAGGCATTGCCAATAGAAACCGTGGTTCCAGGCTTGGGCGGCGGCATCGAACAGCGCGCCCTGGGCGTGGCGGACGATGTCCTCCAGCGTGGCTTCTTCCCATTCGGTGCCGACAATGGCGGCATTGACCGCGTCGACGTAGGTGCGATGGTGGCGGCCGTGATGCAGTTCTACGGTCTGTGCCGACAGGTGCGGCTGCAGGGACGAGGGCAGGTAGGGCAGGGCGGGCAATTCGACGGGCATGGACAGGTTCGTGGCCAGGGGGCGGCGGCAGCCGGTACCATCGGCTTACAATGGGGACTACCGTGGGCAGTCTAGCCGACCATCACGGTTGGTTTGTCCGGCGAAGCAAGGAGTGAGGTGTGGCGGTAATGCAGCAAATCCAGGCCGAGGTGGATCGTTACCCGCTCGTGCTGTTCATGAAGGGCACCCCGCAATACCCCATGTGCGGCTATTCCAGCCGTGCCGTGCAGGCCTTGATGGCCGCAGGCGCCGTTGCGCTGCGCACGGTCAATGTTCTGGAAGAGCCCGAGATCCGCGCCAACCTGCCGCGCTTCTCCAATCTGCCCACCTTCCCGCAGCTGTTCATCAACGGTGAGTTGATCGGCGGCTGCGACATCGTCATGGAACTGTTCGAAGCCGGCGAGCTCAAGCGCATCGTCGAAGAGGCTGCGCAGGGATGAGCGCCTGGCCATCGACGTCACCGGCAGACGGGGCGCTCGATGGCCGCCCTTTGCAGGATCGCGTGGTGCTCGTTGCCGGCGCCGGTGGTGGGCTGGGGAGTGCCGCGGCTGTGGCTGCCGCCGAGGCGGGAGCGACCGTGGTCCTGCTGGGGCGCAAGCCACGCCGGCTGGACCGGGTCTACGCCCAGGTGCAGGCGGTGGGGCCGGAACCCCTGTTGTACCCGTTGGACCTGGAAGGTGCAGGTCCCGACGATTATGCCGAACTGGCCCAGGCCGTGGCACAGGAGCTGGGACGTCTTGATGGCCTGCTGATCTGTGCAGCGCACTTTCCCGGCCTGACCCCGTTCGAGCTGGCCGACCCGGCCAGTTTCGCCCGTGCCGTGCACGTCACCCTGACCGCTCCGGCCTGGCTGGCCCAGGCCTGCCTGCCGTTGCTGCGCGAGCGTGAAGACGCGGCTCTGGTATTCACCGTGGATGCTCCTGAGCGGGTGGGGCAGGCTTACTGGGGCGGCTATGGTGCCGCCCAGCATGGTCTGCGCGGGCTGATCGGCAGCCTGCATGACGAGCTGGCCCGAAGCTCGGTGCGGGTAAGTGGTCTTTACCCCGGCCCCTTGCGTACCGCCCTGCGGGCGCGGGCCTATTCGATCGACCAGGACCCGGCCGCACGTGGCCCGGAGGCGGCCGCTGCTGCGGCCGTGACCCTGTTGTCCGCCGCTGGACAGGCGTGGCGCGGGCAGGTGCTCGATGCGGGCAATCCGGCATCGACGAGTGAAGACGTTAGTAAAGCGGAATGAAGATTCCGTCACGATAGCGTTGCGATCCGGTGCCGTTTGTCGCACAACCGTCACATTGAAAGCGTAGCGTGTTAATCTAGTGTTAACCGTTGCGGCAGCTGCCGTTCACGGTAGGGAACCCCAGATAAATGTCCGAACAGCCGCCCGCAAGGCTGCTTGGATGCGCTTTTTTTCCGCCATCGCCAACTCGCATCGAGGCTACCGAACAATGACTCACCCATTCCGGATGTCCAAGCTCACCCTTGGTCTCGTGGCTGCGCTCGCCGCCGCTCCCGCCTTCGCCCAGAGCACCTCTGCCGGTGTCGGCGGCCAGGTCGTGTCCCGCGCCGGCCAGCCCGTCGCCGGTGCTGAAGTCACCATCACCCACACCGAGTCGGGCACCGTTTCGCGTGCCACCACCGATGCGGCGGGTCGTTACAACGCGCGCGGCCTGCGCGTGGGTGGTCCGTACTCGATCACCATCACCAAGCCGGGTGAAGGCACCAAGACCGAAGATGGCGTCTATCTGGGCGTGAATCAGACCGGCACCATCAATGCCACCCTGGCCGGCGACCTCGCCGCSACCAACCTGGACACCGTGCAGGTCACCGCTGTCGGCGGCGGCTCGGAAGTGTTCAGCGCCACCAAGATGGGTTCGGGCACCAACATCAGCCAGCAGCAGATCGAAGTTGCGCCGTCCATCGGCGGCAACATCCAGGATCTGATGCGTCTGGATCCGCGCGTGACCTTCATCGATCGCGCCTCGGGCTCGATCTCGGCCGGCGGCCAGAACCCGCGCTTCAACTCGATCAACATCGACGGCGTCTCGGCCAGCGACACCTTCGGTCTGGAAGGCAACAACATGCCGACCCGCCGCCAGCCGGTCGCGATGGAAGCCATCGAGGCGCTGGACATCAACCTGTCCAACTACGACGTCAGCATCGCTGCCGCCGCCGGTGCCACCGTCAACGCGGTGACCAAGTCCGGTACCAATGAATTCCACGGTTCGGTGTACGGCACCTACCGTGACGGCGACTGGTTCGGTGACAACCCGGAAGGCCAGCCGTTCAACGGCTTCACCAAGGAAGAGACCTACGGCGTGACCTTGGGCGGTCCGATTATCAAGGACAAGCTGTTCTTCTTCGCCAACTACGAAAAGTTCAAGCAGGCCGCCCCGGGCGCCGACCTGAGCGGCACCGCGCTGGGCAAGGCCAACCCGCAGTTCACCCTGGCCGACGTGACCCGCGCGCAGCAGATCGCGCAGGGCTACGGCATCAACGCCGGTGGGCTGGAAAGCAACGGCGACACGGAGATGGAAGAGTACGCGCTGAAGCTGGACTGGAACATCAGCGAAAACCACCGTGCCAACATCCGTTACAGCAAGATCGACCAGAGCAAGCTGCGCATCAACGGCATGACCACCAGCTCTGCCTCGCTGAGCTCGTACTGGTACCAGCATGACAAGACCAACGAGAGCTACGTCGCCCAGCTGTTCAGCGACTGGACCTCGAACTTCTCGACCGAACTGAAGGCCTCGTACCGCGAGTACTCGGCGATCCGCAACGTGTCCACCGACGCGCCGAGCATCCGCATCTTCTTCGGCGGCAGCCAGGCTTCGCCGTCGGGTGACTCGCTGTACTTGGGTACCGAAGTCAACTCGCAGAACAACATCCTGGAAACCAAGGCGTGGAACTACTACGCCGCCGGTACCTGGACCCTGGGCGACCACGACGTCAAGTTCGGTGCGTCGTACGACACCAACGACATCTACAACTACTTCGGCGCCAACTCGTGGGGTGCCTACACCTTCTACGGTCTGGACAACTTCGCCGCTGGCCGTTGGAGCAGCTACAACTACAACCCGGAGCGCACCCCGGGCTCGATTCCGGCTGACTACAAGTTCAGCAACCTGGCCCTGTTCGTGCAGGACACCTGGTATGTCAACAACAACCTGACCCTGACCCTGGGCGTGCGTGGCGATCGTGCTGACACCAGCCCGGCGCCGGCCTACAACGCTGCGGCGTCGACGTTCTTCGGTCGCAACAACAGCGATGTGCTGAGCAACAAGTTCCTGATCCAGCCGCGCTTCGGTTTCAACTACACCTTCGACAGCGAGCGCCCGACCCAGCTGCGCGGTGGCGTGGGTCTGTTCCAGGGTGATGCCCCGCAGGTGTGGCTGAGCAACAGCTATTCGGCGACCGGCTTCAACAACTCGGTCTACGCGTACACCTCCAACAACCCGGCGCTGCCGTTCAACCCGAACAAGGGCAGCCAGCCGGTCCCGACCGCCCCGGGCTCGAACCGTCAGAACGTCAATTTTGTCGGCAGCGACTTCAACATGCCGTCGGTGTACAAGGCCAACCTGGCCTTCGACCATGAGACCCCGTGGTACGGCATCGTGGCTTCGGCCGAGCTGCTGGTCACCAAGGTCAAGGATGCGCTGTACTACAAGAACCTGAACCTGGGTCCGGTGCAGCAGCTGGGTCCGGACGGCCGTGAGCTCTACTACGCAGCGGCACGCAACGGCAACCTCTGGACCAACAACGACGCACGCGCCGGGCGTAATGGTGCCTACGACTCGGTGTACGAAATCGCCAACACCGACAAGGGCCGTACCTCGCAGTTCACCGTGTCGTTGAGCAAGCCGTGGTCGGAAGCCAGCGACTGGTCCTGGAACATCGGCTACACCTACACCGACGCCACCGAAGTGGGCTCGCTGACCAGCTCCACCGCCAGCTCGGGCTGGGGCTACCAGTACGCCTTCAACGCCAACAGCGAAACCGAGAACACCTCGCGCTACGAGATCCGCGACCGCCTGTCGGGCTCGCTGAACTGGAAGCACAAGTTCTTCGGCGACTACGAAACCAAGGTGGGCCTGGTGTACGAAGGCCGTAGCGGCCGTCCGTACAGCTACGTCTACGTCAACGACGCCAACGGCGACAGCCGTAGTGCGAACGACCTGTTCTACGTGCCGAACCGGGGCGATGTGCTGTTCGGTGACATCAACAAGGACACCGGTCGGTTCACCGCCAACCCGGAAATGGAGAAGTCCTTCTACGAGTGGCTGGCCGCCAACCCGCAGCTGGCCAAGTATGCGGGTAGCTATGCTCCGGCCAACCAGTTCCGTACCGGCTGGATCAACACCTTCGACATCCGTATCAGCCAGCAGCTGCCGGGCTTCATGAAGGGTCACAAGTCGGAAGTGTGGCTGGACATCCAGAACGTCGGCAACATGCTGAACAAGAAGTGGGGCAACATCTACGACTACGGCTTCTTTGCCGATGCGCGTGTGGCCACCCTGCAGGGCATGAAGGACGGCAAGTACGTGTAYAACTTCCGCGGCGCTGACCTGCCGGCGGTGGCAAACAATGACGCAGACGGCTTTGACGTCGGTGTGTCGCAGTGGTCGCTGCAGCTGGGCTTCCGCTACCAGTTCTGATGAACTGACGTAGTTGCTGCATACGGAAACGGCCGGGGAAACCCGGCCGTTTTCCGTTCAGGCGAAAGTCCTTGCAGGGGGCAGGGCATCGGCGTAGCATCCGGACACGTGCGCGGCGCAGATGCCGCCGAAGCGGTCCCGGAGCGGCGAACGCGGGACGCACCTATCCAACGGTCGGGCTTCCCGGCCGTTTTGCTTTTTAAGGGGGCGGCAGTACAGTCGGACACCTTAAAGGAAGCAGAAAAGTGGATATGACAACGAATGAAAAGGCAGCGCGGACGCTGCCGGTGCAGGACGCGCGGATCTACCCGCGTGGTGGCCTGGATGTGCTGTCGCGGGC
>NZ_JBFRFE010000071.1:0-10590 GCF_052114665.1 Stenotrophomonas sp. 2YAF22
TTTCGCCACGGTGCTGCATGGCATCTCGGTGCAGGCGCGAGACGGCATCAGCCGCGAACGCCTGCTGGCGATGGTCGAGGTCGCGCTCGCGCCTCTACCGAAGGACGGCTGAGGCCGGACTGTGCCGAAAGCGGCTTGATGCCCCTGCTGCCTGCCGGCGCAACGAAATTGTAACAATTTGGAGGATAATGGCCGCTTGCGCAGTTTTCCTCCTATTTGCCGCCCGGCCAGCGCAGGCCGCACGGACGCCTCCTCAGAGCTTTCGATGCCTTCCCATTCCGATTCCCGCCGTTCGTCGGGCACGTCGTCCTCCTTCGTTTCCTTCCGTCGCCATCCGCTGGCCCTGGCCTGCGCAGGCCTGGCGCTGGCTGCCAGCTTCGGTGCTGTCGCGCAGGACAGTGCACCGACCCCGACCGGGCTGGACACCATCACCGTGACCGCCGAGCACCGCGAGCAGAACCTGCAGGAAGTGCCGGTGTCGGTAGGCGTGGTGCAGGGCGAGCGCATGCGCGACTTCACCGCCGGCGGCGACGACACCCTGCTGGCGTTGTCCGGCCGCGTGCCGAGCCTGTATGCGGAAACCACCACCGGCCGCATCTTCCCGCGCTTCTACATCCGCGGCCTGGGCAACATCGATTTCTACCTGGGTGCCTCGCAGCCGGTGTCGATCATCCAGGACGACGTCGTGCTGGAGCACGTGGTGCTGAAGTCCAACCCGGTCTATGACGTGGACCAGGTTGAAGTGCTGCGCGGTCCGCAGGGTTCGCTGTTCGGTCGCAACACCACCGCCGGCATCGTCAAGTTCGACACCCTCAAGCCGACCCAGGACTACAGCGGTCGCGTCAGCGCCAGCTATGCCTCCTACAACAGCGTGTCGATCGACGGTGGCTTCGGCGGCCCGATCAACGACATCGCTTCGTTCCGCGTGTCGGCGCTGTACCAGCACCGCGACGACTACGTCGACAACACCTACACCGGCCCCAGCGCCGACGGCACGGTCAGCCCGAAGAAGAACGCCATGGGCGGCTTCGACGACCGCAACGTGCGCGCGCAGCTGCTGCTGACCCCGAGCGACCAGTTCTCGATCCTCGCCTCGGCCCACGCCCGCGACTACGAAGGCACCTCGACCCTGTTCCTGCGCAACGCACTGACCAAGGGCTCGAACAAGACCGACGTGCCGCGTGACCAGGTCGCCTACGACGAGGCCGACAACAACCCGCAGGCGTACAAGACCTACGGCGGTTCGGTGAAGGCGCGTTATGACTTCGGCGCGATCGACTTCACCTCGATCACCGCTTACGAGACCACTTCCGGCTACAGCCGCGGTGACACCGACGGCGGCGCTGCGGTCAACTTCCCGGTCAATGGCGTGCCGAACGGCTACGGCCAGTCGATGGGCCAGATCCGTGACCTGGACCAGTGGACCCAGGAGTTCCGCCTGGCCAGCCATGACGACAGCGCCCTGCAGTGGCAGGCCGGTGCGTTCTACTTCAATGGCAGCGACACCACCGACTTCTACCAGCGCGCCTGGTTCCTGAAGGGCGCTGCGCGCAACCCGAACAACTGGGTGCGCCTGCGCAACAAGAACACCTCCTGGGCCGGTTTCGGCCAGCTGAGCTACGCCTTCACCGACAAGTTCACCGTCACCGCCGGCCTGCGCCAGACCCGCGATGAGAAGCACACCCGTCTGTTGAAGACCGCCGACACCGCCGCTGGCGCAGTCACCTACAAAGGCCGCACCGACGTCAAGATGACCGACACCACCCCGAGCTGGGATCTGAGCGCGATGTATCAGATCACCCCGGACGTGAGCGTCTATGCGAAGGTCGCCCGCGGCTTCCGTGGCCCGACCATCCAGGGCCGTTCGGCGGTGTTCAATGCCGACTTCACCACCGCCGATTCGGAGACGATCCTGTCCTGGGAAGCGGGCGTGAAGAGCAGCCTGTGGGACAACCGCCTGCGCCTGAACGCCACCGCGTTCACCTACACCGTCAACGACATCCAGCTCAACGGCAACGATTCGGACGGCAACGGCGTGCTGTTCAACGCCGACAAGGCCAAGGCCTACGGCTTCGAAGCGGACATGGAGCTGCGCCCGATCCAGAACCTGACCCTGAGCGCCGGCCTGAGCCTGCTGCACAGCGAGATCAAGGACAAGCGCGTCTACGCGCAGGTCTGCGGCCTGAACGGCCAAGTGGTGTGCACGGTGAACGATCCGACCATCAAGGTCGGTGCCAACACCTTCGCGCAGATCGATGGCAACCCGTTGCCGAACGCACCGAAGTACAACATCAACCTGGCAGCGCGTTACGACTTCCCGGTCAGCGACGCGGCCACGATGTTCGTGTCCACCGACTGGAACAAGCAGGGCTACACCAGCTTCGTGCTGTACGACAGCAAGGAATTCAACTCCAAGGGTGATTTCGAGGGTGGCCTGAAGATCGGCTACTCGGGCAACTACGGTGCCTACGAAGTGGCGCTGTTCGCGCGCAACATCACCAACGAGAAGAACCTCAAGGGCGTGATCGAGAACTACATGGCCGCGGTCTACAACGAACCGCGCACCGTGGGTGTTTCGCTGAACATGAACTGGTAAGCCGCATCGGCCGGTATCGCAAGCGATACCGGCACCCTTGCACTTTCCTGCAGACGCCCTGCCTGTGCAGGGCGTCTGTCGTTGGCCTGCCGCTGGTTCAGACCGGCTGCACGTCGTGCCGGTCCGGTACTGCATCCAGGCCGAAGGTCAGCTGCCAGCTGCGCAGGTCCACTTTGTCGCGGTCGCGGGCTTGCTGACGCGCCGCACGGCTGGCACCAAACAACTTGCCCTGCCCATCGATCAACGGGCGCATGCGCAGCACCTCCGCGTTGTCCGGCTCCGCATCGGCGGCCCGGTCAAGCCAGACCTTGGCCAGGAAGGCATTGGCAGGCACACCGTTGCCGAAGTGGAACACATCGGCCAGGAAACCGGCCGCCCATGCCTGGGTCGCGCTGTCGCCACGCCACCACAGCGGCCCCAGCAGGTCGAACACCGCTTCGCGCTTGTCGATGTCGTCCTCACCTTGGTACAGCAGCACCGCAAGGTTCTTGTGCGCCGGGCGCCATACCCGGTCATGCGGCTCAGCCTCGTCCACGCAGCGCCGATACAACACGCGCGACTGCTGCTGCAGCGCGGGGTCGGGCGTCTGCCTGAAGATCTCGCCCAGCTGCCAGGCGCGGTTGTAGATCACCACCAAGTCGCCGGCAGCAATCGCACGCTCGGTCCACAGCGCCTCCTGCACGGGGTCGGCGTAAGCGGGGAAGTCCTTGCCGGCCACACGCCCGCGGTACAGATCCACCAGCGATGCCATCGACCTCGGGTCGCCGGCGTGCGCGAGCTGCAGCAGCATCTGCAGACCGGCCGGCGCGGAAACCGAGCAGAACAGGTTGGCAGCCACCGTGGACAACTCCACGCCATCTTCGTCGGCCGTCGCCAGCGCTCCCTGCAGGTGCTGCGCGGCCAGGGCGCTGTCCGCGCTGAAGCCGAACAGGCCGGACTGACGACCGGCTGCCAACCACGCAAGGGCATGCGCGCTGTCGGTCCAGTCTTCGACACTGGCGAGCACCTGTGCGAACAGCGCGTCGGCGCCGTCGACGCGTGCAAAATGCGCACAGGCTTCCAGTGCGTTCATGCCCTCATCGACCACACAGCCGGGATCCAACGCGAACGCCTCTGCCAGGCAGTCACGGGCATGCGTCATCCGCATCGGGTCCCAGTTCACCTGGTTTTCCTGCGGTTCGTCGCGGCCGAGGTGGTAGTCCAGCATCGCCCGCCAGCACAGCACCTGTGCCCGCGTTGATGCATCCAGGTGCAGGTCGAGCAGGGCGCGATAGGCCTGCTCCTGTTCGGCGATGGCCTCGGCATCGTCGGCATCCGGGGCGAGCCACAGCCAGTCGCGCTCCTTGACCACACGCAGTCGATTACGCTGCGGAAGCATCAATCGTGCTGCTTCGGGACCGTCGATGAAGTCCTGAATCAGCGCGTGGCTGCCGCCCCAGCGCGGATACAGGTAGTACAGATAGATCTCGAGCACGTCGGCATCATCGGCACGGAACGACAGCGCCAGCTGCAGCCAGTAGTCGGCGGCATACTCGAATGCTTCTTCGCTGCGATGCGCCAGCACAGCGGGCAGGGCGGGAAGTTCATCCAAGGGGGCACCGTAGGGCGCAAGCAATGCGACCGCGGCGGCGAATGCTTCCGGGTCCTGGCGCTGCTGCGCGGTGTACAGATCGGCGCGTCCACCGCGTTGCAACTGCTGCAACCAGCGCGGCTCGCCCAGGTAGCAGGCCATCCGCAGCATCCGCCCCAGTACGAAGGCGGGACGTGGATGGCGTGCGATGGTATGCAGCCATGCGGCCAGAGCGTGGTCGCGTGCCAGCGCAGCACCGTCCCATTGCGCCTGGCGGATCTTCTCGATGGTGTCGGTGGAACGGATGCGGCCGGCAACGCGGTCCCACAGCGTGCCCAGTACGGCCCACGCATGCGGGCTGTGTGGCTGCCGTGCACACCACTGCCGCGCCCGTTCAAGGCGGGCAGGCAGGTCCTGCGCAGGCTCAAGCAGGGTGGCGAGCAGCCAGCCATATCCGAAGCGCGGGGTGCCACCGTCGAGCCACTGTTGCTCCATCGCCCCGAGCATGCGGTCGACATCATCGAATCGCTCCTGCTGCAACGCGTCGCGTGCTTCGCGGCGCAAGGCCATCGCTTCGTGGGGGGAATGCGGCATGGGCAACAGCGTCCTTGCAGATGATCGGACGCGCATTCTAGGCAATCCGGTGCATGCCTGTTATCGCCTGCAGTGGTGCGGCAGGACGACGCCCCGCAGGGGCAGGGCGTCGCGAGGAGTCTACCTGGCGGCAGGCGCGACAGCAGGGGCCAGTTCGGCGAACAGACCGCCGAGCACGCCCATGGTGGCTGTGTCGGCCCCCATGTCTTCGGCGGCGTTGGCAATGGCGATCACGCCACTGTTCTGTGCGGGGAACAGCACCACCCAGGCCAGCCAGTTGCCATCAGAGCCGCCGTGTACCAGCACCGGGCCCTGGCGGCCGGCGATCGCCGGCTGCACGCCCCAGTCCAGACCGGATGGGCTGCCCGGTTGCGCGCTCTGCATCAGTGTGTAGGACGCCGGCGTCAACAGCGTGCCCCTGCCGTGGCTGCCGGCGAGCTGGTCTATGGCGAACAGTGCCAGGTCCTGCAGGCGCATGTGCAGGTTGCCGGCGGCGGTGTAGATCGGCGGTACACCATCATCGGCTTTCTGCGGCGCGCGGGTGACGGGCTTGCCGCCGCGGTGGCCCAACGGCTGCCCTGCCGTGGTCGGCCCGAAGCCGGCGCCGGTCATCTGCAGCGGTTGGAACACCTCACGTTGGATCAGCGTTTCCACGTCCTTGCCGGTGGCGCGCTCGGCGATCACCGCTGCGATCAGGAAGCCGCTGTTGCTGTAGGCGAATTCCGTTCCCGGAGGGTGGACCGGCGCCTCTGACAGCGCGGCCTTGATGTAGGCCTCGCGTTGTACGGGCAGGGCACGCGTGTCGGTGAAGAACGCATCCAGTGCGGCGCCATCGGTGAGGTTCTCCGGCAGGCCGGCGCGGTGCGACAGCAGCTGCACCAGCGTGACGTTGCGGTAGGCCGGCTGCATCTGTGCCACCAGGTCGGGCAGCATCGTCAACAGTGGCGCATCCCACTTCAGCACGCCCTGTTCGACCAGACGCGCGATCATCGCCACGGTGATCGGTTTACCGGTCGAGCCGATCATCCAGGCATCGCCGCTGCTGGCAGCCACCTTTTCATCATTGCGGCGTACGCCGCTGACAGCCTGTTCGGCGATCCTGCCGTCGCGGATCACCAGCACTCCCATCGCTGGCGTCGCAGTGCCCTGCAATGCCTGTGCGATGCGTRCCTGCAGGTCATCGGCGGCGCTGGCACTGGTGGCGATGCACAGCAATGAAGCGCCCAGCCATCGGCGCAGGTGGCGCATGGCCCGGGAGGAGGGAGCTGCGGTCCGTTCGGAGATGATCGTGTGCATGGGAGTCCTTTGCGCAGCAGCGTGGGCAGGACCTGCGCCGACGGTATCGGCCCTGCGGGATGCGTCGTCCACCAGTGCCCTGAGCAGGCGAACGAGGTGACGTGCGATTCACTCTTGCATGCTGCCGATGCGGGCGTATGTGTCTGCAGTCATGTAGGTAAACGGCGCGGCGCGATCACGTTGGCGTGCGTACAGGATCGCGGCGGGCACTGCCCCATGCGGCGATAGGCGCTGGATGGGATTCGAGGGGAAGCAGCGCGAAGTGTCGCGCGTTGCAGGCACGCACCAGATCTCAAGGCGATACCGGTGTCGGCCGTCGCCGCGCTGCATGCGCGACGACGGCAGGGGCCTCAAGCAGCGGGCAACAGCGGTGCCAGCACCGGCTCCAGCTCCTGCTGGCGCCAGCCGGCCAGCGCAGCCGGCCACTGCTGATGCTCCAGATAGCTTTCCAGATGCTTGCGTGAGGCCAGTACGCCATCGGCCAGACCGAGCTCGCGGCTGCGTTCGGCTACTGCATCCTGCAGCTTCTTCAACAGCTGCTTGCTGGCATCGCTGGCCTGCATCGCCAACGGCGCATCGGCTTCGTCGGCCAGCGGCGTATCCAGCGCCTGCCACACCGCAGCGGCAAGCTTGCGCGGCGCCTTTGGGAACTGTTCGAAAAGCTTGCTCAATGCGGCCGCGTCGGTTGGCGGGGTGCGTGCCAGGGTGGCGGCCAGTTCGTTGTCCAGGATCCAGCTGCGCGGACGGTCGCTGGCGCGCGCCTGCACGTCGCGCCAACGCAGCAGGCGCAGCAGGCGGCGCTGCGCGGGCGCGTCCAGGAACTGCGCCGAGCGCATGCCCAGGTGGGGCCAGCGGTCTTYGTCATTTGCCACGCTGGCCAGCAGGCGCTCGCCATCGTCGTGCAGCCACTGCTGGCGCCCCAGCGTTTCCAGCTTGGCGGAGATGGCGTCGTGCATCGCGAACAGATGCTCGACGTCGTCGGCGGCGTACTTCAGCTGGGAGTCCGACAACGGCCTGCGCATCCAGTCAGAGCGGGTTTCGCCCTTTTCCAGGGCCACGCCGGTGATCTCCTGCACCAGCTTCTGGTAGCCCATGCCAGCACCGATGCCGGCCAGCGCGGCGCCGATCTGGGTGTCGAACAACGGACGCGGCAGCACGCCACAGGTCCACTTGAACGCCACCAGGTCTTCGCTGGCGCTGTGCATCACCTTGGTGATGGATTCATCGGCCAGCCACGGCGCCAAGGCCTCGGGCATGCCGGGAATCAACGGGTCGATCAGCAGGATGTCCTCGCCGACGGCCATCTGCACCAGCGCCAGCTGTGGCCAGAAGGTGCGTTCACGGATGAATTCGGTATCCAGGCCGATGCGGGTCGGCCGCTGCTGGCGGTATGTGTCCAGCTCGGCGGGGGTGGTGATCCAGGTTGCCACGTGTCAGGGCCTACTACTCGGGTTTGCTCAGGCAGGGGAGAATAGCCTAACGTCGGTCCGCATCCGTGCCGAAGGAGGCCCTGCTTGCGTTTTCTGCTGTCGCCCGCGCTGTTTACCGCCTTGGCCGTGAGCCTGGCCGGTTGCACGCCGTCGCCCCCTGCGCAGACCGCCGGTGCCACCGCAGCCCCGCCGGCCGATCCCGCACCAGAGGCCGGTCCGGCGCGTGGTACCGGGCGGGGCACGGTGACCATTGCCGGTGACGACGCGGCCGAGGACATCCAGCAGTGGACGCCGCCGCGGGTCGATCGCCAGGGACGTACGCTGGCACAGCTGCGCCGGGCTGCCGACCAGGCATTCGCGCGGGGGCATCTGTATGAAGACGGCGATGCGGCAGTGCCCCTGTGGCTGGCAGTGCAGGAGGAGGAACCCGATGATCGGCAGGCGCGCCTGGGCCTGCAACGCGCGAAACAGAAGCTGCAGCAGCAGGCCGATGCGTTGCTGCAGCGGCCATTGCAGCAGCGTGAAGCGCTGGCTGAAGCCGGGCGCCAGGCGCTGGTGCTGCTGACCCTGGCGCCGAAGGATGAGAAGGTGCGCGCGCTGCAGGGGCGGGTCGAGACTGCGCAGCGCGTGGTCGCCTACAACCGCGCGGGCGAAGACGATCTGCGTGCCGACCGGATAGGTGAAGCCGGTGATGGTGCGATTGGCAACTTCCGTGAGGCACTTGCGCTGGACCCGGCAAATCGTCGCGCGCGGGAGGGTCTGGCAGCTGCGGAAAGTGGGCTGATCCGGCGTGCCGAGGATGCCGCGCGCATCCGCGATTTCGCCAGTGCCGGCGCGTGGTTGGCAGAGGCCAGCAAGGTGCGGGACTCGTCACCGACGATCGCCGATGCGTTCGAGCGCATCGAGCAGATCCGTGCAGCGGCACTGGTACAACTGCGCGATGGCGGCCTGCATGATCTGACCACCCCGCAGGGGTTGAAGCCTGCGCGCGAGAAGCTGGCCGAAGCGCTGCGCATCGCTTTGCCGGGCGACGCGGTGGTGGCGCAGCTGCGCGAGCGCATCGAACTGGCCACCCATTACGGCAGCTTCCGGCCGGGGCAGGTGTTCAGCGATGCGCTGCGTGATGGCGGCCGTGGACCGCAGATGATCGTGGTTCCGCATGGCGGATTCCAGATGGGCGCCAGTGATACCGAGCCGGGCGCAACCGACGCAGAGCGGCCATCGCACTATGTGCGTTTCGAGCGTGGGTACGCGATGGCGATCACCGAGATCACCGTGGGTGATTTCGAGCGCTATGTGAAGGCGACCAATGCCCGCCCACGTGCGACCCGGCGTGGACATTCGGTGGTCTATGACGAGCGCAGCGGCAATTTCATCCGTCGCAGCGGCGTGGACTGGCGGTCCGACTATGACGGCGGGCGGGCACTGGGCAATTCGCCGGTGATGCACGTGAGCGTGCGTGATGCGGAGAACTACGCGAACTGGCTGTCCGAACAGACCGGCCGCAGCTACCGCCTGCCCAGCGAGGCCGAGTTCGAGTACGCGATGCGTGCCGGCAGCAGTGGCCGCTACCCGTGGGGCGATGCCGGGCTGCCACCGGAAGGCAGTGGCAATTACACCGGCAGCAAGGATGTTTCGCCTTCCGGCAGGCATTGGCACAACGCCTTCGTCGGCTATGGTGATGGGTGGTGGGGGCCTGCACCGGTCGCCAGTTTCCAGGCAAACGGCTTCGGGCTGCACGACATGGGCGGCAACCTGAGCGAGTGGGTGGCCGACTGCTGGCATGCCAGCTATCGGCGTGCTCCGGCCGATGGTGTGGCGTGGTTCAACCCGGGCTGCCGTGCACGGGTGATCCGTGGTGGCAACTGGGCCAATGCGCCGGAGCAGACCCGGGCGGCCTGGCGGCAATCGCAGGATTCGGATACCACCAACGCGCGCATCGGCTTCCGGCTGGTGCGAGGGATCTGACGGGCACGGCTGGATCGGCGCCGGTTTCACTCGCCGCAGGCAGCGCCGCACTAAGATTGCGCCGTACCCGCCGGCCGGCGGGGTCAGCCGGAAGACCAGCCGATGCGCAACGATCCTTTTTCCCGCTCGCCGCAGCAGCGGCGTGGCCTGTTCGGCAACATCCGCTGGTGGGTGCTGCTGCTGGCCGCCGGCTACGCGGCGTTCTACTGGTTCTCCAACCGTGCAGTCGACCCCTATACCGGCGAGAAGGTGCTGATCGACAGCAGCCTGGACGCCAGCCAGGAGAAGGCACTGGGCCTGCAGGCCTACCAGCAGATCCTGTCGCAGGAACGCCCTTTGGGCCCGAATGAACAAGTCTCGCGTGACGTCCGCGCGATTGCCGAGCGACTTATCGCCAAAGTGGATGTTGTCGAAACCGCGTTGGCGCAGGAACACGGGTTGCAGCCGGCACACTTCGCACGCGACTTCGAGTGGGAGGTGAACGTGATTCCGTCCGAGCAGGCCAATGCGTTCTGCCTGCCCGGTGGCAAAATGGCGGTCTACACGGGGCTGATCCCGGTGGCGCGCACCCGCGATGCGATGGCGGTGGTGATGGGCCATGAGATCGCCCATGCGCTGCTGCGCCATGGTGCACAGCGGATGGCCCAGCAGAAGCTGACCCAGATCGGCCAGGTGGCCGGCGCCGCCAGTGGCATGGATGCGCAGCAGCAGCAGATGATGATGTCGGCGATGGGCTACGGTTATCTGTTGCCGTATGCGCGCAGCCACGAGACGCAGGCTGACGAAGTGGGCCTGATGCTGGCGGCGGCGGCGTGTTTCGACCCGCGCGAGGCGGTGCCGTTGTGGCAGCGCATGGGCCAGGCCGGTGGTGGCCAGTCGCCGCCGGAGTTCGCCTCGACCCACCCCAATCCGGGCACCCGTATCCAGAACCTGCAGGCGTTGATGCCGAAGGCACTGGAGTATCGGCAGAAGTTCTGCGAGCAGGCCAGGTAAAGGGGAGTTCGGCAGGGCTGCGCCCTGCACCCGCAGAAGCGGTAGTGCCGGCCGCTGGCCGGCAACCTCAACAGCAAAAGCTGGCTTCCTGTGGGATGGCGGGTGGGTCCGGTTGCGGGGGACGCCGTGAACCCGTCCATGGG